>JACQPM010000097.1 GCA_016207475.1 Methanobacteriota archaeon
ATCCCGTCGAGCCACTTGAAGAGGTCGCCGAAGTATATCTCCATCCCGTAATCCCGGAGTTCCCTGGCGATGGCCTGGAGGCCCAGCCCGTCGAGCCTCAGCTCCAGGATGCGCCTCGTCAGGGCCCTGGTCCCGTGGTCGCAGTAAGGCGCTTCCTTGCACCCGCAGGTGACCAGGTCCGCCCGCACGAGCTTGAGCAGGTCCATGAATTCTTCCTTCGGTTCCTGGAAGATGACGCCCACGGCGTCGAAGTAGCCGCCCGGTATCCTGGTCCTGTAGGTCTCCTCCAGCCGCGCCTTGAGGCCGGGTGCAATATAGGCGTTCCTGAGGGGGTAGAGCCTGGAGAGGAGGTCCGTGGGCTCCATGGCCATGTGTTTGCACATGAAGGCCGCGTCCCTCGGGACCAGGAAGTGGGCCGCTGCCGCCCGCCCCAGCGCGGTGGCGCGGTATCCCTTCACCAGGCCGTAGGCCTCCAGCCTCGCCACGCCCTCTGCCAGGTCCGGGCAGGGGTGGAGCATGGAACCCATCAGCCTCGGGGCTTCGTCGCCGGCCACGCAGATGTCTGCCAGCAGTTGAGCCAGGAGTTCGTCGTCCTCGGCCGGGACCTCGATGGGCTCGACGGAGCCGTTGAGGAGCCGCAGGGCCACCTCGTCCTCCCCCTGCCTCCCGCCGTAGGAGTAGCGCTCCCCGGGCTGGGCGATGAGGACGACCTTTCCCCTCTGGTGGTAGAGGGGCCTCCCGCTCCGCCCCAGCATCTGCTGGAACTCCCTGACGGTGAGCCACTTCCTGCCCATGGATAGGGTCTCGAAGACGACCTGGGAGGCGGGGAAGTCCACCCCGGCCCCCAGCGCCGCCGTGGTGACGACGCAGGCGATGGCCTGGCGCTGGAAGAGCTCCTCCACCCTCCGCCTCCGGGAGTAGGGGAGGCCGCCGTGGTAGGCCATGGCCTTTATGCCGCCCCTCCTCAGCCTCATGGCCAGCTCCTCGGCCCTCCTCCTGGCGTTGGTGAAGACGATGGACTGCCCCCTGTAACCCTGGGGGGAGAGGACCCTCCCCTCCGCCGCCACGAGCCGCCTCACCACCTCCAGCTTCTCCTCCTCGTGCCTGGCGTAGACCAGGTGGCGCTCCAGGGGGACGGGCCTCCTACCGTGGACCACTGGCTTGAGGCCGTAGCGGGCCGCTATTTCACCAACATTGCCAACGGTGGCCGAGAGGCAGAGGAGCTGGGCCTTGGGGAATGCGTACCTCAGCCTCGTGATCAGCCCGTCTATCTCTATGCCGCGCTCCTCCTCCCCCAGGATGTGGACCTCGTCTATGACGACCACCCCCACGTCGCCGAGGGCCCCCGCCTCCCCCCGCCTGAGGATCTGGTCTACGCCCTCGTAGGTCCCCACGAGGATGTCCGCCCGCCTATGGTCCCTGTCTAAGACCACCAGCTCGTCCTCCCCCCTTATCCTGCTCATCCCCACCCGGATGGCAGCCCGGAGGCCCAGCCCGCGGTAGGCCTGGAAGTCCTTGTGCTTCTGGTTCGCCAGGGCCACCAGCGGGACGAGGTAGAGGAGCCTCTTGCCGCGGAGCGCGGCCTCCACCCCCGCCAGCTCACCTATGAGCGTCTTCCCGGAGGCCGTGGCCGAGACCACCAGTAGATTCTCCCCCCTCAGTAGGCCGGCCTCCAGGGCCATGGCCTGGACCGGGAGCAGTGCCGTCAGCCCACGCCCGGTGAGGAGGGCCTTGAACTCGGGCGCTATGGGAAGGGCGGATATGGATGCGCCTCCCGCCTCTTCACCGCCCTCCACCCTGTCGTAGAGGGTGAGGCCCCCGTCCAGGGCATAGGACCTCTCTATCTGCAATAGCACTTTGTCCAGATCCCGGGTCCTATCCAGGCGCTCTAAGAGCGCCTTCCTGGCCCCGCCCATCCTCCGGTAGGCCAGCTCCCGCTCCAGCTCCCGCCGGGCGCAGTCCCGGCAGACCCTCTGGCCGTGGAGGAGGTACGCCTCCCCCAGGGGCTGTGGGGTACCGGAACGGAGGCAAGAGGGACAGAGGTCGAGGGTCCCGGCCTCGATACCTTTGGCCGCGAGGAAGGCCTTCAGGCCTTCAGCGACGGCCCGCGTCTTAGGGTCCAGGGAGATGGAGACCTGGGCGCTCCGCAAAAGCCTGAGGACCTCCTTCGGTGGTGCAGGGTCGGGGAGCTTTTTGGCTCTGAGCCTCCCCAGCTCCAGGGTCTTGGGGTCGAACTCCACCTCCCCCTCGAAGAGTATCTTGTCCTTGGCGTAGAGCCAGAGGCCCAGGGATCGCCGGCCCTTCAGGAAGAGGAGGGCCTTCCTCATCCTTCCAGGAGCTTCCCCAGGGTTGTGACCCTCTCGGCGAAGGAGTTGTAGTGGAAGAGGGGCTCCTCGGCCACGCACCGGGCCGTGACCTTCATCTCCGGAGGGTATGAGGCGAAGCTCGCCGCCACCCCCGCTAGGATGCTCTCCACCACGCCGTCCACGAACTTGGGGCCCTCGGAGACCTCCGCTATCACATCCCGCTCCTCGGCCTCGCTCAGGAAGGCATAAGATCTGGAGGACATGGAGCCCTCCAGTACCCGCATAATATCCTCGATCTTGACGAACCTCTTCTCAGGCACCTGGAGGATCAGCGATGCCACGGCCCGCTGGGTGTAACCCACCCCCTTCCCCTTTCCCTCGGCCGTGTAGGGGTGGAGGACGACCCCCCGCAGCTCTGCCCCCACCTCCTTCCTGACGGCGCCCCCCCTCTGGGCCTCGGCCTTGGCCAGGAGCTTTATGAAGTCCTGGGTCTTGGTGCCCGAGGGCGTCCTGCCGTAGGTCATGAGCTTGGACTCCATCTCCACCTCGCACCGCGTGGCGTACTCGTGCCTCTTGAGGACCTCCTGGACGATGTCGGCGCAGAGGCCCTCCAGCTCGTAGACAGGGTTCTTCACCACCTCCTCCAGGACCTCGTCTATGGCCTCCAGGTTCCTGGACATGTGGATCCCCTTCTGAAATGAAGGGAGGTCTACAAAGCAGTTGAAGTCGACCAGGAGGATGATGGGCCTCTTCCCCTGCCTCGGGATCTTTATGAGCTTCCGGACGTTGCCAACACCCACGCGCCCCAGGGGGAGCTTTATCGCCGGGATGCGGGTCTGGACCTCTGCCATGCTACTCCTTCTTCACCTTCGTCACGTCGCCTATTGTGAGCTCTCCCCTCTTCCCTCTCTGTACCTCCGGTAGCGTCTCATCCTGCACCTGGAGGAGCTTTATGTCCAGGAGGCGCTCCAGCTTCCTGGCGAGCTTCTCGTCAGGGACGAGATTTCCGGACTCCAGCCTCACTATGACGGAGGCCTTCTCGTTCATGATCTTGGCGAAGTCCTCCCGATTTAGCCCCCGCATCTCCCTGGCACGCCGTACGACCTCGTGGTAGTCCTCTACCACCTCGATGACCTTCTCCCTGGGCTCCGGCCTGGGCTTCCTCGATGGCTGGGGCGCCCACCTGGACCCGCTCCCTCTCTGGGGGAGCCTGGACCAGCCCTTCTCCTCCGTCCCGAACCTCGCGCAACCGCTGCAGGTCCGCATCAGGGACCCCTCGATCTTGACCTCGAGGGGCTTCCCTGTGATGGCCTTACCGCACACCTCGCACTCCATGCTATCGCCCTTTTCCAATACTCATAATATTGTTAACGTATCCTATCTTCTTAGAAAAGATTTATATTAATCCCACCTACGTTTAAGATAGAGGGAGAAGATGCCGGGAGAGGTCCAGACGGATGAGGAGATGTGCAAGTACCTCCTCAACAGGGTGCGTGGCCTGGAGAAGGAGTGCGTCCAGCTCTCCAACGAGAACAGCCGGGTCAAGAACAGCTTCAGCCAGAGGGTGAAGTGGCTCGAGGACAGGAAGCGGGCCCTGGAGAACGAGAAGATCCAGATGGACAGGGAGGTGCGGCGCCTCAGGTCTGAGCTGGAGCGCCTCAAGACGGTACCCCTGATCATAGGCACGGTCATAGACGCCCTGCCCAACGGGAAGGTCGTCGTCCGTTCGTCCACGGGGCCCCACTTCGTGGTCAACTCTTCACAGTTCATCGAGAAGGAGAACCTGGTGGCCGGTGCGAGGGTGGCCATGAACCAGCAGTCCTTCGCCGTGGTGGACATACTGCCCGTGGAGAAGGACCCGGCGGTGCTGGCCATGGAGATAGACGAGAAGCCCACCACGAGCTACTCAGAGGTAGGCGGCCTCGGGCCGCAGATCCAGGAGATCAAGGAGACGGTGGAGCTGCCCCTCCTCCATCCCGAGGCCTTCGAGAAGGTGGGCATAGACCCGCCCAAGGGCGTCCTCCTCTACGGTCCGCCGGGGACAGGGAAGACCCTCCTGGCCAAGGCGGTGGCCAGGGAGACGAACTCCGTCTTCATAAAGCTCATAGGCTCCGAGCTGGTGAGGAAGTACATAGGGGAAGGGGCCAGGCTCGTCAGGGAGCTCTTCAAGATGGCCAGGGAGAAGGCCCCCAGCGTCGTCTTCATAGACGAGCTCGACGCCATAGGGGCCAAGCGCCTCGACTCGGCTACCAGCGGGGACAGGGAGGTCCAGCGTACGCTGATGCAGCTCCTGGCGGAGATGGACGGCTTCAGCCCCCGCGGGGACGTGCGCATCATAGCGGCCACCAACAGGCCCGATATCCTGGACGCGGCCATCCTGAGGCCAGGCAGGTTCGACAGGCTCATCGAGATTCCCCTCCCCACCTACGAGGGGAGGTTGGAGATCTTCCGGATCCACACCCAGAGGATGAA
>JACQPM010000101.1 GCA_016207475.1 Methanobacteriota archaeon
ACTCGATCCTGGTCAGGTTGATCCCCTCCTGGGCGAATACCCCCAGGGAATCGTGGAGGGCCCCGGGCCTGTCCCTGAGACCGAGGATGAGGGAGGTCTTGTCCCTGGACGTCTTCTCGTGGTCCCTCAGGGCTATCACCAGGAACCTGGTCTTATTCGGCCCTTCGTCCTGGACGTTCTCCTCCAGCACCTCCAATCCATAGAGCTCCGCCGCCAGCCTCGGCGCTATGGCGCCTGTCGATGTGAGCCTCCCAACAGCCACCTCCTTCGCAGCCTCGGCGGTGCTGGAGGTGTCCCGGGTCCGGACTCCCAGACGGCGGAGGAAGGCCTTGCACTGCCCTATGGCGTGGGGGTGGGAGACCACCTCCTTTATATCCACAAGCCTCGTCCCCGGCAGGGCCAGGAGGTGATGGCTTATATTCAGGACCACCTCGCCGCAGATCTTCACATCCTTTCGCAGGAGGAGTTCCAGGGTCATGGCCACGGACCCCTCCAGCGAATTCTCAACAGGCACCATGCCGCAGGCGACGCTGCCCTTCAAGACCTCGTCGAAGATCCCCTCTATATCGTGGCTAAGGACCAGCTCCCGCGCCCCGAACTTGAGGGCCGCTTCCTCGCTGAAGGTTCCCTTCGGCCCCAGGACTGCGACCTTCCCCTCCAGCACTTCCGCCCCTCCTGCCCCCTCATCTACAGCTTTACGGGACTGGCGCCTCTTGCTATGGGCCAGGATGAGCCTCATGAGCTCTTCCACGAAATCATCCGCCAGCTCCCCCCCCGCGGACCTCTTGCAGTTCTCCAGGATCCTCTTCTCCCTGGTCCAGTCCTCGATCTCCAGCCTCAGGGCCTCCTTCAACCTCCCGATCTCCGCGACAACCCCGAACCTGCGCCGGAGGAGCGCTATCAGGCTCCTGTCTATCTCGTCTATCTCCCGTCTCAAGGCCTCCAGCCTGGCCGCGTCGTCCATAAGCCCCAACGTCCAGATGCCTCCTGCCTGTTAAAAACCTTTTGGGACCAGCGGAGATGAAAAACTTTATAAGCAGATACAAAAGTTATGAAGTGAGGAAGCCGAATTGATACCCCGGAAGGTCTTCTTCACGAAAGGCGTGGGCAAGCACAAGGAGAAGCTTGAGTCCTTCGAGCTCGCCCTGAGGGACGCAGGGATAGAGAAATTCAACCTCGTGAGGGTGTCCAGCATCCTCCCGCCCCACTGCAAGATCGTCTCCAAGGACTCAGGGCTCAAGAACCTCTCCCCCGGGGAGGTGGTCTACTGCGTCCTCAGCGAGAACTCCAGCAACGAACCCAACAGGCTCGTCGCAGCCTCCGTGGGATGCGCCATCCCGGCCGACAAGGGGAGCTACGGATACCTGAGCGAGCACCATTCCTTCGGCGAGACCGAGGAGAAGGCCGGGGACTACGGCGAGGACCTGGCCGCCTGCATGCTCGCCACCACGCTGGGTATAATGTTCGACGTCGACACCAGCTACGACGAGAGGAAGATGGTATGGAAGATGTCAGACAAGATCGTGAGAACTACGAACGTGACCCAGTCGGCCATCGTGGGGAAGTCCGGCCTCTGGACCACGGTCATAGGCGTGGCTGTCTTCATACCCTAGCGCAAGCCTTATCTCCCCCCTATCTTATACTTTAACCAGGAGGTTTCCCATGGACGTATGTAAGATAGGCGGCCTCTCCTGCGAGAGCCCTTTCATCGCGGGCCAGTGTAAAGTCTGGAGGGGCGGGATAGGCGCTTGTCCTGCAAAGAAGTGGAGGTCCCAGCCCAAGATAGGATCCAACGGCCTAGAGGTAAGGGTGATCCAGAGGCTGTAGGATGAAGCTGGAGGGGATAAGGGAGGAGAACAAGTGGCTCTGGTGCGAGAGCTACGGGAAGACCCTGGGGCAGACGAAAGGTAGAGATTCCATACTCTTCACGTCCATCCTGCGTATCGACGTGGAGGGCCATATGTGGCATCTCTGCCGCCACTGCTACGCTCCCCTCTTCCAGGCTAGGCTCCAGCCTTCTCCTTCTTCTCAGCCTTCTTCTTAGGGGCCTTCTTCTTCGGCGCCGCCCCGGCCTCCGGCTCCTCTATCTTCTCCTCAGCCTTCTCGGCAGTCGGCGTCGCCTTGAGCTTCTCCATCTCGCCCTTCCGGGCCTCTACGATCTTCTTGAAGTGCTCGATCTCCCTCTCCCTCTTGGCCACGGCCCTCTCGTAGTTCCCTATCTCGATCTCCAGCCTCTTGACCTTCGGGTTCATGGACTCCAATCTCCTTCTCGATATATAAACTTTTATCGCCCTGTCACAGTCCCTTGGCCATCTTCATCCCGTCCTCTCCCCCGTAATAGTTCCTCAGGAGCCCCACCTCTTCGTACCAGAGCTTCGAATAGAGCTGCCTGGCAGCAGTGTTGGAAGCCCTCACCTCCAGGTGGCACCGTCTGATCCCCAGCCTCCTGAGCTCCTCCTCCAGGGCCCCCATCAGCAGCATCCCTACCCCTCTCCTCCTGGTATCCTGCCTCACCGTCAGGATATAGACCCTGGCATCCTCCCTCCCTTTGAGCAAGGCCAGGACAAATCCCTTTAGGTCTCCCTCCTCCTCGGCCACCAACGCCACCGCGCCGGAGGTGAGGAAGGAGCTCAACTGCTTGGGGGAGAAGGTCCCTATCTCCTCACTCTCCATTCCCAGGAGGATGCCCGCCTCATCCAGCCTGGCTCTCCTGACTCTCACAGGACCAAGGCCTCCAGAGCCACCTCTGGGTTCAAAGAGAAGTGGAAGAGGTGGCTCCGGCATCCGCAGTCGGAGGAGCCGAAGCTATCCACCGCGACCCTCGCCCCCGGGAGGCCCATCACCAGGAGGTTGAGCTCACATTCCCTCCTTTCCCCGGTCTCCAGGACAAAGACCTCCGTGACCCTCGCTGCCCTCAGGAGGTAGTCCACGTGCCAGTGGTGCTTCTTGTCAGGCCTGAGGTGCCTACCTATCCTGGCTCCCAGGCCGCGGAGGGCCGAGCCGGTGTAGACGTAGTAGCCCCTGGGGAAGCTGCATAGGCCGAGGGCCCCCACCGGGAGTTCTATATCCTCCCGGAGTTTTAGGAGGAGGCAGTATATCCCTCCGCCGTCCATCCCGCCAGCGTATCGCGCTAGGTGCATGCTAGAGGACTTGGGCGATCATCTTGTAGATCCCTGTGACCCCAGCCTGGATCACGAAGGAGATGGCTATGAGCACCCCTGCCGTCACGATGGCCACGGCCACGTTCCCCCCCTTCAGCTCCTCCATCAGCTCTATATTGACGGCCACTTTATCCAGGATATGGATCGCCAGGTATATGGCCACCACGGCCAGGATGATCCCTATGAGGACCTGGGATATGCCTGCTATATTCCTGTTTATGGCCGATATGATCACCGTGGGGCTGGTCAGCTCTATACCGAAGAGGGCCTCGTTCAGACCCGCTACCCCTGATTGGACGACCAGGGAGATGGAGACGACCACCGCCGCCACCAGGATCCCTATGGCCACGTTCCCGTTCTTCAGCTCGTCCCAGTAATCCACCCCCTTGGTCAGGACGTCCAGGAGGGAGATGCCCAGATATATCGTGGCTATGGAGAGGATGAGACCGATTATCAGCTGGACGAAGGCCAGGAAGAGCCCCAGAAGGGTCGAGCCGAGCATGGCACCTCTGGTTTGGGGCCCGGCCTATTTATAATTTTCCGGCTATGACCAAAGACTTTAAATTTCACCCGCCCCGATTACTGCCGTGGACCTCCTGAGGACCCTCAATCTTGCCATGTCTGTATCCTCCATCGCCATAGGCACGGCCATGGTGGGGCTCGTGATGGGGCGAGGAGTGGAAGGCATAACCCTGGGGCTGGCCTTGGG
>JACQPM010000107.1 GCA_016207475.1 Methanobacteriota archaeon
CCTCAAGATCATGGCCAGGGAAGACCCGACCCTCAAGGTCCAGATAAACGAAGAGACAGGTGAGCACCTGATGTCGGGAATGGGGGAGCTCCACCTGGAGATTGTGGCCTACCGGATAAAGGAGAGGGGCGTCAATATAGACGTCTCACCGCCCATAGTCGTCTACAGGGAGTCCGTCGAGGGCGCCTGTACCCCGGTGGAGGGAAAGTCCCCCAACAAACACAACAAGTTCTACATAACCGTGGAGCCCCTCGAGGAGCCCGTCTTCCAGGACCTCGTCAGCGGGGAGCTGAAGCCCGGGAGGCTGAAGGGCAAGGAACTGGCCAAGCTCTTCGAGGAGCACGGGATGGATAAGAACGATGCCAAGGGCATCGTCGAGATCTACGCGAACAATGTCCTGACGGACGTGACCAAGGGCGTCCAGTACATCAACGAGGTGATACAGCTCATCCAGGAGGGCTTCCACGAGGCCATCGACAACGGCCCAATAGCCAAGGAGAAGGTCCTGGGCTTAAAGGTGAAGCTGACCGACGCGAAGCTCCACGAGGACGCGATCCACAGGGGCCCCGCCCAGGTCATACCGGCGATAAGGGAGGCCGTGAGGGAGGCGATGGTCAGTGCCAGGGCCGTCCTCAAGGAGCCCAAGCAGAAGGTCTTCATTCACGTCCCCCAGGACTACATGGGGCCGGCAACCCGCGAGATCCAGAGCCGGCGGGGCCAGATCATAGACATGAAGCAAGAGGGGGACATGATGATCATAGAGGCCAAGTGCCCGGTGGCAGAGATGTTCGGCTTTGCCAGCGACATCAGGTCTGCCACAGAAGGCCGCGCCTTGTGGTCCACGGAGTTTGCGGGCTTCGAGAAGCTGCCAGCAGAACTTCATGAACAGGTGGTAAAGAAGATAAAGGAGAGGAAAGGTTTAAATTAGGTACCCTTCCAATTAGTTACGACCATAGGAGGTAATGAAATGGCTGCAAAAGCGCACCTGAACCTAGTGTTCATCGGGCACGTAGACCACGGTAAGTCCACTACCGTGGGGAGGCTCCTCTACGAACAAGGGGCAATAGGCGAGCACGTGATAAAGCAGTACAAGGAAGAGGCCGAGAAGATAGGGAAGGCGACCTTCGAGTTCGCCTGGGTCATGGATAGGCTCAAGGAGGAGAGGCAGAGGGGCCTCACGATAGATATATCCCACACCAAGATGGAGACGGGCAAGTACTACTTCACCATCATCGATGCCCCAGGGCACAGGGACTTCGTCAAGAACATGATAACTGGCGCAAGCCAGGCAGATGCAGCCGTACTGGTGGTGGATGTGGGTCAGAGGGACGACAAAGGCGGGCTGATGCCCCAGACCAAGGAGCACGTCTTCTTGGCCCGGACCCTTGGGATAGGGCAGCTCATCGCAGCCATCAACAAGATGGACACCGTCAACTACGACCAGAAGAAGTTCGAGGAGGCGAAGAACCTCCTCCAGAAGCTCTTCCAGATGGTGGGCTACAAGCCCGAACAGATCAACTACATCCCCATCACTGGGCTGAAGGGTGACAATATAACCAAGAAGTCCGACAAGATGGCCTGGCACACGGGCCCGACCCTGGTGGAGGGGATAGACAACTTCAAGATCCCTGAGAAGCCCATAAACCTACCCATGAGGCTGCCCATTCAGGATGTGTATTCGATCACCGGCATAGGTACAGTACCTGTTGGCAGGGTTGAGACTGGGATCCTAAAGGTGGGCGATAAGGTGATCTTCGAACCCGCCGGTGCGACCGGCGAGATCAAGAGCATCGAGATGCACCATGAGTCCATACCCCAGGCGGAGCCCGGCGACAACGTGGGCTTCAACGTCAGGGGCGTTGGTAAGCAGGATATAAAGCGCGGGGATGTCTGCGGGCATACGACCAAGCCCCCCACCGTGGCCAAGGAGTTTACCGCCCAGATCGTGGTCCTCCAACATCCCAGCGCCATAACCGTGGGCTATACGCCGGTATTCCATGCCCACACCGCCCAAGTCGCCTGTAAGGTCACCCAGTTGATAAGCAAGCTGGACCCCAGGACAGGCAATATCCTGGAGAAGGACCCGAAGTTCCTCAAGGCCGGCGATGCAGGCGTTATCAAGGTCGAGCCCACCAAGCCCCTGGTGATAGAGAAGGTCAAGGAGATACCGCCCATGGGGAGGTTCGCCATAAGGGATATGGGCTCCACAGTGGCAGCCGGCATGGTGGTGGATATAACCCCGGCGAAGTAACTGGGGTAAGAGGAAGAGATGCAGAGAGCCAGGATCAAGCTGAGTGGCACGGACCACAAGAAACTCGAGGATCTCTGCGCCCAGTTACGGGAGATCGCTCAGAAGACCGGTGTTGACATGGTAGGCCCCATACCGCTGCCTACCCGCAGGCTCAGAGTCCCTGTGAGGAAGTCCCCTTCAGGCGATGGGACCGCCACATGGGAGCGGTGGGAGATGAGGGTCCACAAGAGGCTCATAGACATAGGGGCAGACGAGCGGACCATGCGCCAGATCATGCGGGTAAGGGTCCCCAACGGCGTCAACATCGAGATCGAATTAAGGGCTTAAGCCCTGACTCCTTCTGACAACTTTTATATCCTCGTACTGCAACCTCCTATCAGGCCGGGGTAGTCTAGCGGTAAGGCGCAGGCCTGGAACCTTCGGAACAGAGAGCCTGTGTTCTGAAAGGAACGCATGGGTTCAAATCCCATCCCCGGCGTAACTCAGCACTTCGCGGCCAAGCCTTTCCCGACGGACGATACGAATGGCCGCTCGTGCCGAGACTCCTGGTCCCGCTCGCTACGCTCGCGGACACTCCTTCGGGGCCCGGGCCTGAATGGAAAGCTAAATAGGCGGTGGCGTCTAAGCTTTTTAAAGCGGGGGTACCCGAGAGGCCAAAGGGGGCGGACTTAAGATCCGCTAGCTCAGTGCTTTCAGGGGTTCGAATCCCCTCCCCCGCATTCCAAGCCTTTTTCTGTAAAAAGGCTTGAGCCAAAAACCCGCATCCTCCCTTTGGGCGGATGCTCCCCTGCCTCTGACTCACCGTCCCGGCAGTTTATATATATCCATATATATGGTAAGCTTCTAATATCTAGCAATGGAGCAGGCGGAGAAGGCAGCGGAACAGCTGGAGGAGAAGGTCAAGCGCATCTGTACGAAGCCCGGGGTGGACTACACCAACCTCAAGGCCGAGGTCTGGGATACCAACAAGTGCTTCGGGTGCGGGGCCTGCGTCGGCGGCTGCCCCACCAAGGCCATCCACTTCGGAGATAAAGAAGTTCCTGGGTACTACGAGCCGTGCGTCCACTGTGGCGTCTGCTACAACGTCTGCCCAGTCGCAATGGACGGGGCCACCAAGGAGGCGATGGAACTCAAGCTCTTCGGCGGGGGAGGCGGCGTCGTGGGGAGCTTCAAGGAGCGGTACTTCGCCAGGTCCACCAACTTCAATATCATAAAGAAATCGCAGGACTTTGGCGTTGTGACGACGCTCTTGAAGTACATCCTGGAGACCGGGATAGTGGACTGCGCCATCGTCGTCTCCTCTGATGAGGAGTACCATCCCCACGCCATCGTAGCGAGGCGCTTCACAGACCTCCAGAAGTCCATGAAGATCAAGTACATCTGGTACCCGGTCCTGCGGGACCTGCGGGCGGCGGTCGCGGACCCCACCATAAACAACATCGCCGTTGTAGGGGTCCCCTGCGTCATAAGGGCCGTCAGGGCAATCCAGGAGAGCAAGCTGGGCAAGTACCGGAAGAAGATCAAGCTCACCCTGGGCCTCTTCTGCTGGGAGATATTCAAGTACGAGCTCCTGCCGTACCTCATCTTCCGTCACGAGAGCATAAACGTCAGGAACCTCTATAAGATCGATATAAAGAAGGACATGACCGTAGAGACTAAGGACGGTTCAGAGTTCAAGTTCGACCTGGCCGATACCAAGCCCTACGTAAGGAATGGGTGCTCTTACTGCGGGGACTTCACCGGGGAGTGGGCGGACATAAGCGTGGGGAAGGCGGGCTCCCCGCCCAACTACTGCACCGTCCTGACCAGGACGCCCCTGGGCGAAGAGATCTTCAGGCAGGTCTGCGACAAGAAGCTGGTGGAGACCGTGGAGTTCGAGGGGGGGGACATCTTCAAGCTCAAGGACCTCCTCAAGACCTTCCGGGTGGCGGAGAGGCTCTCGGAGAGGAAGAGGCAGCGCTGGGATAAGAAGTAGGGCTCCATATGCGGTTCGCCTTCGCCAACACCGAGAGCTTCCAGGAGGCCGACACCGTGGTCATGGGCGTCCCAGACGAGGGTGGGTCCATAAGTACCAGGCGAGGCGCCTCCAAGGCGCCTGGGAGGATGAGGCGCGTCTCCCACCGACGGCTGGTCGTCAGGCGGGAGAAGGCCACCCACCTCATCCAGCCCCAGCGGGGGATCCTCGCCAGCAAGATTCTGGACTACGGCGATATAAAGAAGGAGGCGGTGGCAGGGATCGTGGAGAGGGTGGTGAGGGCAGGGAAGAGGCCCGTGATGGTGGGCGGGGACCACTCCATAACCTACGAGGCCCTGAAAGGCCTGAGCAGGGCCAAGAAGGGGATAAGCTTCGTATATCTAGACGCCCACCCAGACTTCATCTGCTCCAAGAGGGAGTACTACGGCTCCGTGGTCTGCGACATTGCAGACCTCAAGAACGTGGACGTCGAGCGGAGCGTGGAGATAGGGGTGAGGGCCCCGGAGCTGGAGGAGATGGAGAACGTCGCCGCCAGGCGCCTGGCGACCATCACCATCTCCGATCTCGTTGGGATGGGGGTCAAGGAGGTCCTGCGAGAGGTGGGGAAGCGGGTGGGGAAGAACGTCTACCTGTCCATAGACATGGACGTGGTGGACCCGGCCTTCGCCCCAGGGGTGAACATGCCGACCCCCGGGGGGCTCTCTAGCAAGGAGCTCATCTACCTGGCAACGGGAATAGCCAGCGGTGGGCTCTTGGGCTTCGACGTGATGGAGGTGAGCCCCCCCTACGACATCCAGGACATGACCTCCGACCTGGCGGTGAGGTGCCTCATGGAGACCATAGCCAGCGCTAGGAATGCGGGGATCAGCCGTACATCCCGGTGAATTCCTCGGCCTTCAGGAGGTCTTCCACGTACTCCAGGATGTCGAACCCTTCCGGCACCGGGTCCCCGTCCAGTACAACGTGGGAGTATCCCTCGCTCTTCTGGACCGGCAGGCGGAGCCTCCGCGCCTCTCGGTAAAGGGCCACGAAATCGTAGATGGGCAGGACCTCGGTCTTCGTCTCTCCATCTATTTTATAGGATACATTCACGGATATCTCCACAACGCTCCCCTGCTCAAGCCCCAGGACGTCCTCCTCCACCGCTTGGCGGGAGAAGCTCCCCTCCACCCTTACCCCGTGGCTCCTGTCCACGGCCCCCAGGTCAGGCCCCTGCACAGTCGCCTCTCTGGCATGGGAGTTTAAAAAAGTTTTCATTGGTTATGGCTTACCCGTGGGATAACGTGGTCCCATGACAGATAAAATAGCCCTCGTCGGCGTCCCCTGCGATATAGAAGCTATAAGGAAGGCCCAGGCCCTGGCCAGGGATATAAACCAGGATTGGCCCAACAAGGTGGCCCTCACCATAGGCCTCTTCTGTCGGGAGAACTGGGCCTACACCTGCTTCAGGGCCCTCGTCCAGGACGACTACGGGGTGAAGCTGGGGGATGTGGAGAAGTTCGATATAAAGAAGGGGAGGATCATAGCCTATGGGAAGGAAGGCGTGAAGGCCGAGATACCCCTCCCAGACTCCAAGGTCTATGTGAGGGTCGGCTGCCAGGTCTGCGTGGACTTCTCAGCCCTGAGCGCGGACATCTCTGTAGGGGCTGTCGGCACCCCCGCCGACTGCAGCACCATCATCGTGAGGACCGATAAGGGGATGCAGCTCGTGGAGGGGGCCATAAGAGAGGGCTACATTGAGGCGAAGCCCATCGAGGAGGTCAAGCCCGGCACCGCCATCATAAAGAAGATCGCCAAGGAGAAGCTGGAAGAGTCCCTGGCCGAGGCCCGGGAGAGGGAGGCCAGTGCCATCCAGGTGACCCACCTCAAGACCGCCGATATGGATCTGGAAGCGGTCAAGGCCGGAGCCAGGGGCAAGGGCTTCAAGGAACTCTCCTACGACGTCATAGACCCCGGCCTCTGCTCCGTCTGCGGTAACTGCGCCACTGCATGCCCAGATATCAAGATCGAGAACGAGCGCCCGACCCTGAAGGAGGGCTGCACCGGCGAGGGATGCGAAGCAGCCTACCTCCTCTGTCCCAGGGCGACCCTCCCCCTGAAGGTCCTGGAGGGGTCCATCTTCCCCAACGGCACAGCCCATGAGGAGGGGATCGGGCGGTACATAAAGATCATCTCTGCCAAGGCCAGGCCAGAGAAGGCCCCCAGGAGGCAGGACGGCGGCGCCGTCACGGCGCTCCTGGCATACGCCCTGGACAAGGGGATCATAGACGGGGCCCTCACCGTCAAGGCCGGGGAGGAGCCTTGGAAGCCGGTGCCCAAGGTCTCCAGGAGGGCGGAGGAGCTCTACGAGACCGGTGGCACCCTATACTCCCACGTCACTATAATTCCAGCACTGAGAGGAGCGTAGCTCATGAAGGCGGTGAGGTTCCACGGGAGGGGGGGGCAGGGCGTGGTCACGGCCGCTGATCTGCTGGCCATCGCGGCCTTCCACGACGGGAAGTACAGCGCCGCCTTCCCGTCCTTCGGCTCAGAGCGGCGCGGAGCGCCTGTTGTGGCCTTCTGCAGGGTCGACAGCAGGCCCATAAGGGGCAGGAGCCAGATCTACAGCCCCGATTATATAATCGTCCAGGACGCCACCCTCATGGACGTGGTCAACATCTTCGACGGTCTCAAGGACGAGGGGAAGGCGATAATAAACACCGAGAAGGCACTGAAGCCCAAGACGAAGGCGGAGGTAAGGACTATAAACGGTACCAAGATAGCCCTGGAGATCCTGGGGGTCCCCATAGTCAATACCCTCATGCTGGGCGCCTTCGCTGCCAGCACCGGGGAGATAAGCCTCGTGGGGCTGGAAAAGGCCATAAGGGGGCGGTTCCCCGAGAAATTGGCCAAGAAGAACGTGGCGGCGGCCGAAGCGGCCTATAAGATGGCGGGGGGCAAGGCATAATGGTCTCTCAGGGCGGCCATATAAGGGAGATAGGGAGTACCCTGAGGAACAAGACAGGTTCCTGGAGGACCTACAAGCCCCAGATAGACAACAACAAGTGCATAGACTGCGGGACCTGCTGGATCTTCTGCCCCGATATATGCATAACGAGGGCAGAGAGCGGCGGGAGGCACGAGTACAAGGTGAACTACGATTACTGCAAGGGGTGCGGCATATGCGCCAACGAGTGCCCGGTTGAGGCGATAGAGATGGTCCTGGAGGCGAAGTGATGGCGGGCCGTAGGGGGATGATGCACGGGTCCAGGGCCGTGGCGGAGGCCGTGAAGCTCTCGGACGTCAAGGTCATAGCTGCCTACCCCATAACTCCCCAGACCCACATAGTGGAGGACCTGGCGGAGTTCATAGCCAACGGGGAGCTGAAGGCCGAGTACATAAAGGTGGAGTCGGAGCACAGCGCCATGTCAGCCTGCATAGGGGCCTCAGCTACCGGCGTCAGGACTTTTACGGCCACGGCGTCCCAGGGGCTGGCGCTGATGCACGAGATGCTCTTCGTTGCCTCGGGCATGCGGCTGCCCATCGTCATGGCCAACGCAAACAGGGCTCTATCCGCTCCTCTGAGCATCTGGAACGACCAGCAGGACACCATAGCGGCCCGGGACTGCGGCTGGATCCAGCTCTACGTGGAGAACGGGCAGGAGGCCCTGGATACCACCATCCAGGCCTTCAGGATAGCCGAGGACAGGCGGGTCTCCCTCCCCACCATGGTCTGCCTCGACGGCTTCGTCCTGACCCACACCGTGGAGCCCGTGGAGGTCCCGAGCGAGGAGATGGTGGAGAAGTATATACCGCCCTTCAAGCCCTCCATCTTCCTCGACCCATCAGAGCCCATGACCCAGGGGGCCTTCGCCGAGCCGCCCTACTACACAGAGTTCCGAC
>JACQPM010000013.1 GCA_016207475.1 Methanobacteriota archaeon
CCTCCCGGTCGTCCCGCTCCTCCTCTTCTTCGGGCCGGCGGAGAGGTCCCTGAGGCGCGTACCGCAGGCCGACAGCTTCTTCGAGTGGCTCTTCGCCAGGACCAGGAGGAATGCCGGGGAGGATATCCAGAGGTACGGGGCTCTGGGGCTGGCGATCTTCGTGGCCATACCTCTGCCTGCCACCGGGGCCTGGACCGGCGCGTTGGCAGCCTACCTCTTCGGGCTCAGGTTCTGGAGGTCCTTCGCGGCCATCTGCCTGGGGGTCCTCCTAGCCGGGGTCATCGTCACCCTCGCCTCCCTGGGCTTCACCTTCCTCATCGCGTAGGCCGTGCCTCACCCTGACTGCTATACCCCTCCTGAAGGCCAGCATCTCGGGACCGTTCAGGAGGGCCCTCCCGGTGGCTAGGAGGCTGTCATCCCCATCCACCACCAGGACCTCCTGGTGGGGCCTTATCTCGGGGTCTGCGGCCCTGACGAACTTGGCGAAGGCGTTCCTCCCTGCCCCCACGAACTCCCCCGCCTCTTTATCCACCACCACCCTGTTCCTGGGGGCTGGGAGTCCGAGTAGTCTTTTAGCCCCCTCCATCCCGAGGACATAGAACCCGTCGGAGGCCCTCACCGTCGCCAAGAGTTTCTTCCCAGAGTAGAGGCGCCGCATCCTGCCGGTCCTGGCCCACTCCACCCTGATCCGCCTCACCAGGAGCCGCCCGGCTCCCCTCCCGAACTGGTAGTCGGCCATCCCCCGGAGCTTCGTCTCCACATCGCCTGGGCCGAAGCCTGCGGGGTCCTCGAAGGTTTCCCCGATCCCTAGGTCCAGGGAGCTGTGGGTATGGACGTGCCCGAACCCTTTGGCGTAAGCCGCAACAGCAGCCTGCATGAACCCCACCTGGGCCCCGGTGGGAGGCGAGGGGCCCTCGTAGCTCCCAAGGGGATAGACGTCCTCCAACTCCTGGGGGACAACCCCGAAGACCGGGGAGGCCCTGCAGATATGATATTTCTTTCCGCTGGCGGGCCCGGGGGAGCGCCTGCCCTCGGGCAGGAGGACCAGCTCCCTGCCTTGGGTGTCCAGCTCCCGGAGCCTCAGGAAGTGGCGCCTCACCTCCGGGCGCTGGAGGGATTCCTCCCCCGAGTAGAAGAAGGGCGACCCCTTGGTCACAGGGTCTGAGCGCTCCAGGACCTCGTAGCCCAGCGCTGCCGTGAGCGCTTCCAAAAGCCTCGGGTGGGACCTGGCCCTCTGCTCCACCAGGGCCCAGAGGGAGCCCTCGTGGATGGCCTGCCTCACCCTTTTTATCTCCTGGAGGCTGGCGTAGAGGTTGTGCCTCGCCAGCTCCACCTCCCGCTCCCCGATGTCCATGGCCCTCAGCTCCTGGGCCTCGTACCTGGAGCAGACGGGGCAGGTGCAGGGGAGGGTGTACATCTCCTCCAGCCGCAGGGTCCCCTCGGGGGTCATGTAGCGCCCGTCCTTGGCGTAGAGCGCGTAAGCGGCGGAGTCGAAGAGGTCGCAGCCCAGCGCCGCAGCGAAGGAGAAGATCATGGGGTGGCCGCATCCAAAGAGGTGGACGGGCCGCTCTGGCGGTAGGCGTAACTTGCTCCGAAGGATCACGTCAGCCAGGTCCCGGAAGCGGTAGGCCTCCATCAGCGGGACGACGCCGCCTATTGGGTGGAGGTCGAAGCCGAGGCTGCCCATCCTCCTGGCGCTCTCCTCCCGCAGGTCTGGATGGGTGGAGCCCTGGACCGTCCCTGCCAAAAGGCATCGTCTCTCCACCCCCACGCTCTCCTGGGCCCTGGAGAGGGTCTCCTCCAGCTCTGCCAGGGCCCGCTCCCTGGTGACGTCCGGCGGGGTCGGTATGTCCAGGATGACCCCTATGTCGGTGCCTATGGCGTCCTGGAACTCCACTATCTCCCTCGCCCCTATCTCCACCCTGCCGTACTCGTAGAGCTGGTAGGAGCCCGAGTCCGTCATCACGAGGCCGTCGTAGTCCAGGAGCCTGTGGACCCCGCCTTTGAGGGCTTTCTCCCTGAGCCCCTCGTCCCTGTGGATGAGATAGGAGTTTGTTATCACCCCCTCGAAGCCCATCTCCCTCAGCTCCCTGAGCTTGATCTTCTGGAGCTTCGGGCTGACCACCGGGAGGAGGGCCGGGGTCTCCATCCTCCGCCCGCCGGCCTCCAGGGTCCCGAGCCTCCCCATGGCGTCCCGATGCCTGAGCTCGAACATGACCTAGAGTAGGCGCAAGGGCTGATAAAGCTTATCGGGATAAGGCACCGTTAGTTAAGGAGCACGCTCAAAAGAGCTTTCGCCTAAGGACTGCTACAGATATCATTGCCAATATTAATAAGAGAGTTGGGCCGCAGATCCCTGGAGGCGCAGTCTGCCCAATGGCCATAACATGTTTCTCAGTTACGTTAAGGGGTAGATGCTTGCTATCGCTAAATCCTATACTATCTAAATTAAGATCGGTGGAATGCGCATAGACTACAAGGACATAGTAGCCAGACTCCTCTATTTTTATTCCTATATCGATGGTCTTGTCAGCAGGTGGGGGCAAATTACCTAGGAACGCTGATTTGCTCCAAATCGCTGCTTTCTTCCAAGCCTCATCACTTGAGTAGTAAGGAACGGAATTGTTGAAAAGATAGATATCTACATAAACATTCCTCAAACCTTCACCAAATTTATTACGTACAGTTATAACTGCTGGTACCGTTTTATTGAGATATGGTAGTTTCGGTAGGTCCACATATACTTCGAGGGGTGATGTGAACGAAGTAGCCAGAGCTTCATTGGATAAGGTATGGATGTAGAGAAGCGGTAACAAAGCTAGAGTAAGTCCAAGAGTAAGCAGATGTTTTTTTCTCAATCTATCTGGCTCCATCTCTACTTTAGGTATGTAATAGAAAGATATAAATAGCGTCTCAGGGACCATGGGTTAGGAGGCGTTGCTATGGCGAAGTGGAAGTGCAGGAATTGCGGCAATACCACGAAGCAGAAAGATCAGCCTTCCGAATGCTTCGCGTGCGGGGCAGGGAAGGAGAACTTCGTTAAGATGAAAGACTAGATAAACTCTATGGCCTTGAAGGGGCAGGCCTCGACGCAGAGCCTGCATGGCTCCCCTTCCATCTCCTCGCTTGAGCGGCGGCACTTGGAGAGGTCCACCGCTATGACGCACCCGTCCTCGATCTTGGTCACCACCCCTTCGGCCTTGGGGCCCTTACCCCCCGAGGCGTCGATGCTGACGAGGGCGTTGGGGGGGCAGACTATTATACAATTACCGCACCCGGTGCACTGCTCGCCGTGGATGACGAGCCTCGTCTTCTTGGCCTTGAGGAGGGGCTCCAGGAGGCTCTTCAGGGCCATGCTGTCCTGGATGTGCCGGGCCTCCTTTAGAGGGGGGCAGTCGCTCAGTTTTGCCTTCCCCATGAGGAGCCTGACGGCAAAACCCATGCAGGTAGGTGTGCCGCACTTGCCGCAGTTCTTCTTGGGCAGGTGCCTGAAGACCTCCGCTGGGGATATGACCTTCGCTTCCGCCGTTGCCATGCCACTTGAGGGGCCTACTTCTTCCCTCCCCCTCCCTTGACCTTCTCCAGGATCTTGACCTTGGCCTCTTCGGGCTTCCCGGACTCTATCAGGTTCCGGACCGGGGCCCTGTCAAAAGCGCTCACGGCGCTCTCTATGACGGCCCGCTTGGCAGGGTCGAACTCGTAGAC
>JACQPM010000102.1 GCA_016207475.1 Methanobacteriota archaeon
GGGGCAGACCAAGAGGGGCTTCCTCCTCCACAAGTACAACCCCAACGGGACCTTCGCCTCCAGCTGGCTCCCCTGGCTGGGAAGCGACGGCAAGTCGCAGCTCCCGATCCAGGAGGACGAGACGGCCCTCGTCATATACGCCCTCTGGCACCACTACGACCTCTTCAGGAATATCGAGTTCGCCAAGGCCCACTACGAGCCCCTCGTCAAGAAGGCAGCGGATTTCATGGTCGAGTACCGCCATCCAAAGTTGGGGCTGCCTCTCCCCAGCTACGACCTCTGGGAGGAGAGGCGGGGGATACTGACCTTCACATCGGCTGCGGTATACGCCGGCCTCTTGGCCGCCGCCAGGTTTGCGGAGCTCTTCGGGGACCCCGACGACGCCTCCAGGTACAGGGGAGCGGCGGAAGAGGTGCGGAAAGGAATCATAGAGCACCTCTACGACGAAAAGGAGAAGAGGTTCATCAGGATGGTCAACATCGGAGAAGACGGGGCCCTTGTGAAGGACTCCACAGTGGATAGCAGCCTATACGCCCTCTTCGCCTTCGGGGTCCTGCCTGCCCACGACCCCAGGGTCGTGAGCACCATGGAGGCGGTGAAAGCGCGGCTGTGGTGCAGGACTGGAGTGGGGGGACTGGCCAGGTACGAGGGGGACCAGTACCACAAGGTCGCTGGCAACCCGGCGGTGCCTGGGAACCCGTGGTTCATCTGCACCCTCTGGCTGGCCCAGTGGCACATAGCAAAGGCGAGGACCGATGTAGAGCTTGCGGAGGCCATGGACCTCCTGGAGTGGACCGCGGATCACGCCCTGGAGTCCGGGATACTGGCCGAGCAGGTGAACCCTTATACCAATGAGCCCCTCTCCGTGAGCCCCCTGACCTGGTCCCACTCCACCTTCGTTGTGACGGTCCTGGAGTACCTGGAGAGGATGAACGAACTCCACGTCTGCGACGCCTGTGGGCAGCCTATGTTCCAGTGCCGGAGGAAGAAGCTGTGGTGATCTACGATGTCTCCCTGCCTATATGGGAGGGGATGGACGTATTTCCCGGTGACCCGAGGCCCAGGATAAGGAGGGTCCAGAGGCGGGAGGAGGGGGCCAAGGCAAATGTCTCCATCCTCGAGTTGGGGTCCCACACCGGTACCCACGTGGACCCCCCGTTCCACTTCATCGACGGCGAGAGGGTCGATGAGCTGGCACTGGACCGCCTCTTCGGCGATGCCTTCCTGGCAGATCTCACCGGGAAGGAAACGGAGATCGAGGCCGCAGACCTGGAACCTTACGGTTCTAGGATAAAGGGGAAGATCCTCCTGATAAAGACCCGGAACTCGGCCCAGTGGGGGAGAGGCTTCCGGGAGGACTTCGTGTACGTGACGAAAGGGGCTGCCGAGTGGATGGTGGCCCAGGGGATAAAGAGCCTGGGATTCGATGCCCTCTCCGTGGAGCGCTACGGCGCCGAGTCGGAGGTCCACCTGACGCTCCTGAGGAACGGGATATATATCGTGGAAGGCCTCGACCTCAGGGCCGTGGAGGAGGGCGATTATCATTTCGCATGCCTCCCCCTCAAGGTGAGGGGCGGGGACGGGGCACCGGCGAGGGCGGTGCTGGTATCCCATGGTGAGTAGAAGGACCTTGGTCCTGGCCCTCGTGGCCCTCCTGATCGTCATCGGGCTTATAGGCTTCGCCAGGCCCGGGGAGCTGGCTGCCGTCCTGGCCAAGGCAGATCCCCGGATGGTCGCCTTGGCCGTGGCCTCCTACACCATCGCCATAGCGGTCTTCGCCCTCATCTGGCACCTCCTCCTCAGGGCTGTGGGGTTGCGACTCCCCTTCCCGGAGAACCTGAGGCTCGTCTACAGCTCCGTCTTCTTCAACGTGGCCACCCCCACGGCCTCCTACGGCGGGGAGGCGGTGAGGGCGTACCTCCTGGCGAAGCGACACGGCGCGGATCCGGGGCTGGGGATATCCACCATCGTGGCCCACCGCATCGCCGGGACCCTGGCCGGCTCCCTGGCCTCCCTGGCCGTGGGCCTCTACCTCGTCTTGGCCTATCCCCTGCCTTACTTCATCCCGGTCCTCATCATCCTCACCTCGGTACTGGCCCTCCTGGGCTTCCTCCTCCTCCTGTACCTCGGCCTGGACCTGCAGAGATCTAAGCGACTCCTCGCCCGCGCCCTCCCTCTCGTCCAACGGCTGGGCTACAAGGGCGGCGAAGGGGGTGCCATGGCAGTACTGGCCTCCTACAATAAGGGTCTAAAGACCCTCTCGTCCAAGAGGGGCGTCCTCCGCTCATCCCTCGCCCTGGGCCTCGTCGCCTGGTCCCTCGTCAACATGGTGGCCGTCTTCTCCTTCAGGGCCGTTGCCCCCGCCGCACCCCAGGACCTCCTGGTCTTCACCTTCTACGCCGTCATCAGGCTGGTACCCACGGGCCTCACGGAGTTCGTGGGCTCCAAGGAGTTCCTCCTGACGACCCTGGCGGCCCTCTCGGGCTACTCCCCGGCCGAGGCGGTGGGCGCCGTCCTCGTCATGCGCCTTGCAACTCAGGCGTGGATGGTCATCCTGGGAGGGGCGGCGACCCTCTCCATCGGCGCTGACTGGAGGCCTCCATGATCTCGGTCATCGTGCCCACCCTCAACGAGGAAGGGACAATAGCCGGGGCCCTGGAGAGCCTCTCCTGCCAAGGGGGCGCGTGGGAGGCCATCGTGGTGGACGGCGGGTCCACCGACGGGACCCGAGAGGTGGCCCGGAGGCACGCCAGGGTCATGACCAGCGGCCGGGGGAGGGCCAGGCAGATGAATGCCGGAACGGAGGCTGCCAAGGGAGATATATTCCTCTTCCTCCACGCCGACTCCAGGCTACCGCCTGGTGCCCTGGCGGAGGTGGGGAGGGCCGTGGAGGGGGGCGCCGTGGGCGGGGGATTCAGGCTGAGGCTCGAGGGGGGCCGGTTCTACGGTCTCATAAGCCGTCTTGCCAGCATCAGGGCCAGGCTGGAGGGCGTATACCTGGGGGACCACGCCATCTTCGTGACCAGGAGCGCCTTCGAGGCGGTGGGAGGCTTCCGGGCCCTGCAGCTCATGGAGGACGTGGACCTCTGCCGGAGACTGAAGGCCCGGGGGAGGCTGGTCCAGCTCGGGATGGAGGTGAGGAGCTCCCCCAGGAGGCTCCAAAAGAGGGTCTTGAGGACCATCTTCCTGATGCAGGTCCTGAGGCTCCTCTACTACCTGGGGGTCCCTCCAGCCAGGCTGGAGGCGCTCTATGGGAGGTAGGATTTTATACAGGGCGCGCTTTAGAGTCATCTGATCGTATGGCTGGGAAGAAGGTGATGGAGGCCCTGAGGGCAGGGCTGGAGCTGGAGAGGGAGGGGATCGAGTTCTACTCCGGGGCCGCGAAGGGGCTGGAGGACGAGAGGGGGAGGGCGACTCTGGGGTTCCTGGCCAAGGAGGAGGAGAGGCACCTGAGGTTCATCGAGGGGCTGGTGGAGGCCCTGGGCGCAGGGCAGATGTTGCCCAAGGGGCCGCGGCGGCTGAAGAAGCCCAAGATATTCCCCCGGGAGATAAAGGGCGGGGTAGGGAGGAAGGACCGCGCCGTCCTGGAGGAGGCCCGGGGGGTGGAGCTGCGGTCCATAGAGTTCTACGAGAGGTGCCTGGCCAAGGTGGAAGGGCCCGAGAGGAGCGCGATAGAAGCGCTCATCGAGGCCGAGAAGGGGCACCTGGAGTGGGTCGAGTTCATGCGGGACTGCGTGGCGGTCCACGGCTACTGGTGCGACATGGGGGAGTACTTCAGCCTGGACGGGTAGATCACTTCACCCTGATTATCACGACCTCGCCGTAGGGCGTCTCCCGCCTGTAGGTGATCTCGAAGTAGCGGCCGTCTTGGAATTTGGCTCTGTCTATGTCCACGCCGTACTCGCTGGCCTTCTTGTAATAAGATAACAGATTACCGTAGCGGATCATGTTATCGGAGTAGAAGATGTGGGTGGCCCCGTACCTCTTTGCCATCTCCCTAGCCAGCTCGGGGTCCGAGGTGTTGTAGAGGATGTAGAGGTCGTTCTGGACCTGCCCCGGGGCCTTGATGTATGGATAGTCCACGTTCCTCAAAGGGAACATCCCGCCCAGGAGCGCCTTTCCGCCGTTGACGCCGGCGAACATCTGGGCCCTGTAGTAGTCTGCTATTATCCGGTCCGTGGGCTGGGAGTTGGCCCTGAACCAGAGGGCCGCCTCGTACTCATCTACTATGAGGCCCGAGTTCTGGAGCCTCCCTGGCAGGCCGTACTGGTAGACCCCGTAGGTGAGGCCGAGGGCGAGGAAGGCGGACCAGAGGAGGAGGACCGCCCTGGACTCGGTGTTGGAATGGCGGACTCTGGTCCTCTCTGCCACGTCCGCCACCGTCACCCCGATGGCCAGGGCGAAGGGCTGGGCCAGGAAGGGGTAGAACCGGAAGCCCTCCAGGGGCTTGGCCAGGGTAGACCAGGAGAGGTGGATGGCGTTGGCCGCGGTGAGGATCACCTCGTTCTGGGTCTCCAGGAAGAGGGGGAGGGCCCAGAGGAGGACGATGAGGTGCCTCTTTCCCCCCCGCAGGAGGTAGAGGGTGGAGGCGAGGCCCATGAGCGCTGCGAAGGTGCCGTACTCCTTCAGCTGGTCGGCCGCCTGGTACATCCCGCTGCTCGTCACCAGGGCGTTGATCCACCACCAGTAGAGGTTCTTGGGGAGCCACCAGATAGCCGTTACAGCCTGCGAGATCGCTAGGACGGCTATGAGGTCGAGGAACGCAGCCCTCGGCGCCTCCCCTCTCCAGCGGAGGGCCAGGGTCGCCGTCAGGAGGGCCAGGGCGAGGACGAAGAAGGAGAGGTGGGCGAGGAAGGTGAGGGCCAGGAGGAGGCCGAAGGGGACCAAGCGCCGATACTCCAGCTGAGTCCTGGTGCGGCAGTGCCAGATCCAGAGCATCATGGCCACGGGGATGAGGAAGAGGGTGAAGGACTGCGGATCGGAGATACCGGTCCAGAAGACGAAGGAGGGGGTGAGGGCGAGGGCGATGGCCGCCAGGAAGGCGACCCGCCCGTTGTAGAGGGAGCGGGCCAGGAGGTAGAGGGGGAGGGGCGCCAGGGCCTCCAGGAAGGGGACGAGCCTCGAGGAGACGGTGGGTATGTCGAGGCCCGTCAGGCGGCTGGCCACGGCGAAGAAGATGGGGGAGAGGGGAGGATACCACATGGGGACGTAGCCGTGGGCCAGGTACCGGATGTCGGGGTGGGGCAGGGCCCAGTGGTCCCCTATGTACTGGGCCATGGTAAGGCGGTACCATATATCCCCCTGGAAGGTGAGGAGGTGGGGGTCTATCTCCAGCCTGGGCCCCAGCCTGAGGTAGAGGCCCGCCAGGTAGAGGGAGAGGAGGAAGAGCAGCTCCAGCCTGTTCAACCGGAATAGGTCCTTCCAGCCGTTCATCTCCCTAAAATCTGGCCCAGGGTATTAAAGGGTTTTGGAAGGGTTATAAACCCAGGCCGCCAAACCCCTGGCATGCAGGTGGCCGTCATCGCGGACATCCACTCCAACCTCCCGGCCCTGGAGGCGGTCCTGGAGGAGGTTGGGCGTTTGCCGATATACTGCGCAGGGGACGTGGTTGGATATAATCCATTCCCCAACGAGGTCATCGCCCTCCTCAAGGAGCGCAGGGCCGTCTCCATCCTGGGGAACCATGACCACGCCGTCCTCACGGGCGACACCTCCTGGTTCAACCCCATCGCCGCAGCCGCCATCGAGTGGACCGCCCGGGAGCTAACCCAGGACTCCCTGGGCTATCTCCGCTCTCTCCCCAGGAGCTACGAGAACGCCATCTACATGGTCCACGGCTCGCCGAAGAGCCCGCTGGAGGAGTACGTCTACGGGGACGCCCCCGACCACCGGCTCCTGGGGATGTTCGACCACACGCGGCGCGATGTCATCGTCCTG
This sequence comes from Methanobacteriota archaeon, assembly GCA_016207475.1. Taxonomy (GTDB): domain Archaea; phylum Hydrothermarchaeota; class Hydrothermarchaeia; order Hydrothermarchaeales; family JACQPM01; genus JACQPM01. Next base: position 5,938 of record JACQPM010000102.1, read on the forward strand.
GGGCACACCCACGTCCCCTTCGTCAAGGGGCTGGGCGGGAGGCTCGTCTTCAACCCTGGGTCCGTGGGGCAGCCCAGGGACGGGGACCCCAGGGCCTCCTGCGCCCTCCTCGATACGGAGGAGAAAGAGGTGGAGATACTCAGGGTGGCGTACGACATAGACGCCGTGGCCAGGGCCATCCTGGAGCGGGGCCTCCCGCAGCCCCTGGCCCTGAGGCTCTACGGAGGGTGGTAGAC
>JACQPM010000099.1 GCA_016207475.1 Methanobacteriota archaeon
AGCAGACTCCAGGAGTCTCTCAGGACCGGGGATTGGCGGTTCGTAGGCTAGAAATCCCTCTTTATGGCGTAGTCTGCTATGAGCTCCAGGGACTTCTTGGCCCTGGAATCCTGCAGGGGGACGAGTTCGTCCTTGGCCCGCTTTATGAACTCTTCTGCCCTCTTGTTGGCATATTCGATGGAATTCGTACGCCTTATCAGGTCCAAGGCCCTTTTCACGTCCTTGGGGTCCTTCATCTCCCCCCTTATCACCCTCTCCAGGAGGGCCTTCTCCCTGCCCCTCGCCTCCTTCAGGGCATGGAGGATGATGAAGGTGGGTTTGCCCAGGCCTATGTCGGCCCCCACGGGTTTCCCCAGCTTCCCCTCCCCTGCGGTTATGTCCAGGACGTCGTCCGTCATCTGGAAGCCTATGCCGATGAGATAGCCGTACCTGGAGAGGGCCTCTGTCTCCGCCTCGGTACCATCCCCCAGGAGCGCGCCACACCTGGTGCAGGCCTCGAAGAGGGATGCGGTCTTCCGCTCTATGATCTCCAGGTAGACCTCCTCCGTCATCCTTATATCCCCCGTGTGGAGGGTCTCCAGGACCTCGCCCTCGGAGAGGTGGACGCAGGCCCCCGAGATTATCTCGCTCATCTCCCGCCTCTCGTGGGCCCCCACGAGGCCGAAGGCCTTTGAGAAGATCAGGTCGCCGGCGATGAGGGCTATGTCGTTCCCCCACTGGGCGTTGACGGTCTTCGCCCCTCGCCTCATGGTGCTCCTGTCTATTATGTCATCGTGGATTATCGTGGCGGTGTGGATCAGCTCAGCGGCTATGGCTATGGGCAGGATGTACTCGGGGCCCTTCGCCCCCCCGCCGACGGCATCGTAAGCCAGGGCCACGAGGGCTGGCCTGACCTTCTTCCCGCCCGTCAGGATGAGGTGGCGGGAGGCGTCGTAAAGGGCGTCAGGAGACGCCTGGGAGAGGGACGCCAGGAGCTCCTTCTCGATGAGGTCCATGGACTCTGCGAAGCCGCCGTTGAACTCCTGGATCTCAGACCAGAGACGCTCCATCAGCCCACCAGCTCCTCCTCTATGATCCCCTGGAAGGAGGAGTAGGGGAGGGCGCCCACGACCTTCCGCCCGTTGACGAAGAAGGTCGGGGTGGCGTCGACGCCGTAGGATAGGGCCTCCTGGGTGTCGTCCTTCACCCTCTGGGCATATCTACCCGAGTCGAGGCAGCTGTTGAACTCCTGGCCCTTGATCCCCAGGTCGAGGGCGTACTGCTTCAGATCCCCGCCCGCGCCCCTGTCGAAGATGGCATCGTGCATCTCCCAGAACCTGCCCTGCTCCCCGGCGCACTCGGCCGCCTGGGCCGCAGTACTATCGATGCCGCCCCTGTCGAAGTGCTTGTAGGCGAGGCGTACTGGATAGTTATCCAGGAGCTGCTGGAGGGCGGGCCTGACCCTGTTGCAGTAGGGGCAGGTGAAGCTGGAGTACTCTATGATCGTGACCTTGGCCCCTGCGGGGCCTTTCACGGCCGCCTGCCCTACCTCCGGCCCCTTCTCCTTTCTCGCTGCCTTGGGGCTGCTCATGTCCTTCGCACTGGGGAAGAGGTACCTCCCGTCCCTGGTGACATAGGCATCGAAGGTCTGGCCCGAGACCGAGAACTTGACGGTGTATACTCCAGAGCCGCTATCATTCACCCCCAGGATGGTGGCCGAGAGCCCCGGGGGGAGGACGTTCTCATTGATGTAACGGATGGACCTGTTTCCAACCTCCTCCGGGCTCAAGGCCGGCCCCTCGGACCTGGCGCTGAGGTTGTAGGCCAGAGAGGCGCCTAGGGCGACGGCGAGGGCGATGGAGAGGTAGACCCAGGGGTTCTCCGGTGCTGGTGACATGGGGTATAATCCGCTACCGCCTTTATATGTTTTTAGCCTTTGGCCTTGGGACCGCGGGAGATACTTTTATATCCGTCTGGCGAGAACGGCCTCCATGGTTTCTGTCCTCCTGGAGACCTTCATACTCCTCCTCATCCTCCTCGTCGCCGCCATGCTCCTGAGCCACGGGGCCGAGGCCGTGGCCATGCGGTACGGCGCGAACTTCGCAGGGTCCGTGGTCCTGGCCCTCGTGACCACCCTGCCTGAGTACATGTTCGTCTTCTGGGCCGCCACGAAGGGGGAGTATGCCATGGCCGTGGGTTCCGCCGTGGGCGCCGCCGCCATGCTCATCACCCTGGGCTATGGACTGGTGATAATGACGGCCACCTCCAGGACCATCAGCCGGAGGCCGGTGGAGGCCGTGGAGCTGACCCAGGAGACGAAGATAGACGCCTTCTACCTTGTTGCTACCGCACTCATCGCCCTCCTCCTGGCCGTAGAGGGGGGAGGCTTCGACCTGAAGGACGGCATCATACTGGTACTGATCTTCGCCCTCTATGTCTATCACATCACCGTGGGCGCCGTGAAATTCAGCAACGGCCACCCCATCCATGGGACAAGGGACGACCTCTACAAAGGCCTGATTCTCATGGCCCTGGGCGGGGTGATAACGATCCTGGTCTCGGAGCGCTTCGTGGAGGCCATGCTCGCCCTGTCACACCAGTGGGGGATAAGCCCCGTGGCCATAGCCATCGTCGTAGGCCCCATAGCCTCCGAACTGCCTGAGAAGCTCACGGCCTTCATGACGGTGATGCGCGACGGGCGCCTGGCAGAGATATCGGTGTGCAACTTCATAGGCTCAAAGGTAAATCACAACAGCCTCCTCCTCGGCATGCTGCCGCTCATCGCCTTCTACAAGGGGGAGGGGGCTGTGATGGGGATCGTAACCCCAGCCTTCCTGGCCATGACCCTCCTCACCCTCCTGGCCGGGGCCAGCATAGCCCGGCGGAGGCTGGAGCGGTGGCAGGGGTGGCTCTTCTTCGCCCTCTACGCAGTGCCTATATACGTAGCCCTGCTGGCCAGATAAGAAAGTTTTTATGCCAGCCACGGCCTATATTGGACCATGGGCATAGAGGACTACCTGGCCAAGGGGGAGAAGATCCTCTACAGGACGAAGGGAAGGACGACCAGCCTTGTATGCACGGACAGGCGGATCATATACAGCAGGGACAAGGCAGAGAGCTTCAAGGACGTCGACTACGCCAGCATCTCGTCCATCGAGTGGATCCGGGAGTCGAAGCCGGCCCTCAAGAAGGGGGGGATGCTCCTCTTTGCCCTTGGGATAGCTACGTACCTCATCACCAACGAGGTCTTCTTCAAGAACCTGGCCATCTTGTCGGTCTTCCTGGCCATGCTCTTCTTCATCCTCTACTTCGCCCTCATGCACTACAAGATCACCTTCCACACCGAGAAGGAGGAGATGACCTACGACCTCCGGGGCGCCCAGGCCAAGGACATGCTGGTGGAGATAAACAAGGCCGTGCGGAGGTCCAGGTAGCCCTACCGCAGTATCCCTTCCAGCCCCTTCATTCTCTCCAGGGGCACGGGGGCGGTGAAGTCCAGGGAGAGGGGGGTCACCGAGATGCGGTTCTCCCTCCTTACGGTGTGGACGTCGGTATCCTCCTCGGCGTCGTAGATGGCATCGCCGTCGATCCAGAAGTAGGGCCTCCCCCTGGGATCTAACCTCTCCTGGACCTTCGTGGTATACATCCTCCGGGCCAATCGAGTGACCTTTATCCCCTCCCCCCCGGCCCTCTCCGGTATATTGATGTTCAGCAGGTCCACCCCTTTCGGGAGCCCCTCCCTGAGGACGTGCATCGCCGCCCCCCTCAGGACCCGCACTGCCAGGGAGAAATCCACCTCGGGCTGGACGGCCTCGAACTTGATCTCCGAGGAGGCCTGGATCGAGATGGCGATGGACGGTATCCCCTGGCTGGCCCCCTCCAGGGCAGCCCCTACGGTCCCTGAGGTCGTGGCCTCGGAGGACATGTTCTCCCCTATATTTATCCCTGAGATGAGGAGGTCGGGGGCCCTCTTCAGGACCCCGTACATGCCGACGATGACCGCGTCCACGGGGGTGCCGTCGATGGAGTAGGCATCGAGCCTGTCCATCCTGACCTTGGAGATCCCTACGGGGGTGAAGAGGGACATGGAGCGCCCCACGCCGCTCTGCTGGACCGCCGGTGCCACGACGATCACCTTCCCCAGGTCCTTGGCCCCTTCCGCCGCCGCCCTTATCCCAGGGGAGTTTATCCCGTCGTCGTTCACCACCAGGATGGTCTTCATACCCCCTCCTCCATGACGAACTCCCTGTAAGTGTCCAGGGTCGCCTTGAAGAGGCCCAGGATCCCTGGCCCCAGGAGGACCCCCAGAGGGCCGAAGACCATGGGGCCCGTGATGAAACCCAGGAGGACGATGAAGGGGTGGGTATTGCTCTGTCGCCCCGCCACTATGGGCCTCACCACCATGTCGGGGATGAGGGTGAGACCCACGAAGCCGAAGGTGATGACGACGACGGCGCCTGTCAGGTCCCCCAGGAGGAAGAGGACTGCGCCTATGGGGATATAGACGAGCTTCGGGCCCACGACGGGGAGGAGGGCCAGTATGGCAGTTACGACCCCCAGGAGGATGGGATAGTTCTGGAGGGGCGCTATCCCCATGAACCGCCCTATGAGGAAGAAGCCTACCATCGCTACGAGACCTATGGCTATGGAGGTGATGAAGTGGCCGAAGAAGACCCCGTAGTAGGTCCTGTCCACGGTCTCGATGAAGCGGGCCATCATAGCCTCCCTGGAGGCAGGGGCCAGGCTTATGAGGAACCGCCTGAGGGCGAACTTCTCCTTGAGGAGGTAGTAGGAGCCGGCGAAGAAGACGAAGACCTTCAAGAGGAACTCCACGCCCATCCCTAGTCCCTCCAGGATCTGCTCGGGGCCCAGCCTCGCCTTCACCTCCCGCATGACCTCGGCGTATACCCTGTCAAGCCCCACGTCTCCCAGGATAGGCAGGGAGAAGCGGAGGTTCTCCAGCTTCGTCAGCTCGTTGGCGTATATCTCCAGGAGCTGCATCCCCACCAGGAAGACCGGCAGGATCGCCAGGACCACCACCAGGATGGCCGCGCAGCCCCGATTCTTCACGACCCTTTCTATCCTGTCGGCGAGAGGGGAGGCCATGTAGACGAAGAAGACCACCAGGAGGAGCGCGTCCAGGATTGGGCGCATCACGTAGATAGAGGCGAGGAAGAGGAGCAGTATGAGGACCGCCAGGCTCTTCCACTCTACATCTTTCTTCATAGGGGCCGGCTAGACGAAGCGAGGCTTCTCCACCTCGAGCTTCTTTATGTACCTCTTCAAGACCCCCACCGTCTCCTCGTGGGTCATGAGAGGGACGATCTCCGTGCTGGCGTTCACGTCCTGGAACTTGGAGAGGTACTCCCTCAGCTCTTCGAGGCCCTCGGCCTCCACGATCTGCACCCCTCCGGGCTCGCTCATGAAGCCGAAGTGACAGATCACCTTCAGATTGGGGTTCTCCAGGGCTGCGAGGACCTTCTTGGCGCTGCTCAACTCCAAAGGGCCAGTGACCCTGCTCCGGACCAAGAAGTACATGGATCTCCCTGTAAGATTATAGGCCTCCATTTAAATATTTTTGTCAGAGGGATCAGTCTATGGGCTTGACCTCTATAAGGCCCGTGAGGACCGCATACTGCCCAATCAGGCGAGGGTTGTAGAGTCCTATGGCGACCTGGTATAGGCCGCCTTCGTGGAAGGTGTATTCGTAAGTATCGGTGTATGGTACGATGGCACCGGTAAAGATCACGCCCTCATTCTCATGGACGGTACTGTTCCTACTACACCTGCCATCGGTGCACCTGAGCTCGATACTCATGAGGGTGGTCCTCTGGTTCACCCACCGGACCGTAGTATTGACGCCCACTTTAAGGATATCCTGGCTCAGGGCATCTGGGTAGGCGATGACCTCCACGATGGGCCCCTTTGGCACTTCCGGCCCAGGGGTAGTAACGTTGGTCACGTTCTGGACCTCCGGCTCCGGCGGGAAGCTGAAGGGTATGGCGCTTATCTCCTGGACCTGCGGTGCCCCCTTCTCCAGGACCTCCTGGAGCTTGGCCCTGTTGGTCTCGTGGGCTACCTTGGTCAGCCCCCTATCGGAGCCGGCGAAGACCGAGACGATCTGCCCGTTGGAGTACCGCTTCAGGTAGATGCCCCCCACCCCCCCGGACCTGAGGAGGGCCTGCTCCTGAGGGGCCAGGACCTGGCGGGTGATGTTCCCGACGCCCTCGTAGGCATCTGGACCGCCCAAGATGACTATGTACTTCTCCTGGGCATGCTTCCGGAACTCGTTGACCGGTGGCCGCTCCACGGTGTAGCCAAGGCCTGTGATGAACTGGAGGAAGTCCTGGCCCATGGGCCCGTCTATGGAGTTGGCAAGGACGACCACCTTTGTACCCTGCCCTTGGGCGAGGGTGCCCTGAGGGGATACCAGAAAAGACGCCAGGAGCGCCAGGAGGATCGCTACCCCACGGCCGATGGGCATTACCTCTCCCCCTCTAGAGTTATGAACTCGTCCCCTCCCACGTGGAAGATGGGCCTCAATTTCCTCACATCGAACCTCTCGCTGAAGAAGCCTTCTCCAACGCTCGCCGCCACCACCTCGCCCAGGAAGAGGGTGTGGTCGCCGGAGGTGAAGCGATTGACGACCTTGCACTCCAGGTGGGCGATGCACTCCTTTATCAAGGGGGGCTTGACCTTTCGGGCAGGCTCCTTGGTGAGGCCGGTGGCCTTGAATTTATCCACGCTACGCCCAGAGTTGCGGCCGCAGAAGAGGGTCTCCTTGGCCAGGTCCATCTGGGGTACGTTGATCACGAACTCCCGCGTATCTTCGATGAGCTTGTGGGAGTACCTCTGGGGGCCGATGCTTATGGTGACGATAGGGGGATTGAAGGAGACGGGGGTGGACCAGGCCAGGGTTATGATATTGGGCTTCCCTTCCTTGTCTACGCATGTCACCAGCACCGTGTGCCGGGGGTGCATCAGCAGGTATCTGGAGTCAGGGGGGACATCCTTCTTGGCTATCATGGCTCGACCTCCTCTCTCGTTCATCCCAAGTCCCGCCGGCCGGATTTGAACCAGCGACTAAGCGGTCTACAGCCGCCCACTCTTCCAGGCTGAGTTACGGCGGGTCCTTCTTGCTATCTCAGCACTATTATTTAAAAGTTAGCCCCGCCCCTCTGTACCTCACCTCCCTGAGGGCCCTCCCCTCCGGGATCTGGAAGGCCACCCTGAGCTCCAGGATTTCCCCGGCCCCTAGGGTGTAGGCCCCGAAGCCTCCCGAAGGGGTGTAGAGGACGCCCCTATCGTCCAGTACCGATAGGTATGCAGGGTTGAAGATTTCGGTCCCCCCGCCGCCATTCCTGACTTGGAGGTCCACGGTGAAACCCTCCCCCGACCTCTCCACGCCCGCCACCTGGACTGATATGCCCCCTAGACAGCCCAGGGTCAGAAGAGCCAGTGCAAAAGCTATGCCGTAGCGCCCCATCGCCCAGGATTTATAAAGTACCAGGAGATAATAGTTACCCCATGGGATGGAAGCACCTCATACCCCTCATCCTCCTGATCTTGATCCCCCAGGCCCATGCCCAGGGGCTGGTGGTGGCCCTGCACAACGCCACCTACACCCTGGAGGACGGGATGGCTGTGGTGGAGGAGGTCATGGTCTTCGAGTACAGGGGAAATGACATCTTCCTGGAGGAGAAGGTCTATCTATCCCGTGACGGCACCGAGGGGATAGAGGTCTCCGGTACCAATTATAAGGTGGAGGCGGGCAGACCGGCTGGGATAATTCTCAACCTCTTCATCATCAGGGACGAGTCCAAGCGTGTGACCTTGAGATACAGGCGGGGGGACATGCTCACAGAGAGGGGCCCCGTAAAGAGGTTCGAGGGCCTTGCCCTGGGGAGATACACGTGGCTCGCCAAGGAGGCCAATATCAAGATCATCGTGCCGGAGAGCTACCAGTTGGGGAACGCTACCCCCGGGGGCAAGAGATACGCGGACGCCGGGAAGGAGGCGGTCCTCTACAGGGCCAGGCTCTTCGACGGCCTTGATAAGATCCAGGATGGTTTCCCCATCTACGTGGAGTACGCCCGTTTCCGGGAGCTCTGGTTGGGGGAGATGGGCACCGCCAGGACCCTGATATTGGAAGCATCCTACGACCTGGCAGATGCCAACGCCACCATAGCCAAGGACCCGGTGGGCGAACCTCTCGAACTCTACCAGCAGGCGGAGGGAGAGATCCAGAAGGCCGTGGAGCTCCTCCAGATGGCAGAGGTGGCAGCCAGCCCGCCGGGGAGGGCCTACTATCCGGCCTACCTCATGGTCAAGGAGGCGGGTGGACGTGCGAGGCTCGCGGCCAGGGGGGCGGCCAATGCCAGGGACCTCTTCAACGCCAGGGCCCAGAGGGAGCTGGAGGAGAAGATGAGGGGGATGGAGCAGAACTTCAGCAGGCAGTCCGAGGCCCTGGAGAGGAACCTCACGGCGAAGATCGAGGATCTGAAGAGGGGCGACGAGCCCCGGGAGACTTCGCCAGCCCTGCGATCCGCCCTGCCCATCATCGTCCTGGTGGCCCTCCTGGCCGTAACTGCCACGGGTGTCTCCAGGCTGAGGAGGACTGAGGGATCCAGGAAGGGCCAGATCCAGGAGTACAGGGCCATCGGGGACCTGAAGAGGAAGACCTTCGAGGGCTTCGAGGCTAAGCTGGGGGCCGTCAGGAGGTCCTCGGAGATCGCCTCTGAGACAAAGGGGCTGATGGAAGAGAAGAGGGCCCTGGAAGGGAGACTGGAGGGACTGCGGGAGAAGAGGATGAGAGGGGAGCTGGCAGACCTGGCCTTCATCGTGGAGAAAAAAAAGGTGGAGAGGCAGATAAACGAGGTCGCCTCCAGGATCTTCTCCCTGGAGCGGGAGCTGGAGAAGATGCGGGGGGAGAAGGATTGAAGAGGAGGCGTATATCCCACCTCGCTCCTGGCGGAGGGCGGAGCGTCGCTGCTCTCCTGGAAGAGTACCGGAAGGCCGGGGTTCTGGGGGCCGGAGACCTCGCGAAGGCCGCGGAGATATACCGGGAGATGCTCCGGCGGAGGGCGACCGTATTCCTGGGGCTTTCGGGCCCCTTGGTCGCCTCTGGTCTCCGAAGCATCTTCGCAGAGATGATCCGGCGGGGGCATGTCAGCGCCGTCGTCACCAACGGCGGCAACATGGTCCATGATATGATAGAGGCTTTCGGCGGCAGGCACTACGTGGGGTCCTTCAGAGGGGACGACCGGGCCCTCATGAGGGAGGGGATGGGGAGGATGGGGAACGCCCTGACCAGGCACGCGGACCTGGAGGCCTTCGAGAAGCGGGTGGGGAGGATCCTGGCCTCCATCCCTGAGGATAAGAGGAGGAACCTCTCCCCCCGCGAGCTCTTTCAGGAGATTGGGGCGCGGATAAAGGACGAGAGATCCATCCTCAGGGTTGCCTACGAGAAAGGGGTGCCCATCTTCTCCCCTGCCGTGGTGGACTCGGCCCTGGGGCTGGAGCTCTACCTCTTCTCCCAGGGGGAGACCCTGGTCCTGAACGCCATCAAAGATATGCGGGAGCTGGCGGAGATCGTCATGGGCGCGGAGAGCAGCGGGGCCATAATCCTGGGCGGTGGAGTACCGAAGCACTACATCCTGGGGGCCCACACCCTGCGGGGGGGGATAGACTACGGGTTCCAGATCACCATGGACCGGGAGGAGGCCGGGTCCCTCAGCGGTGCACGACTGGAGGAGGGGCGCTCCTGGGGGAAGGCCAAAGCTGGGTCCCGCCTGGCCACGGTCATAGGGGACGTCACCGTCCTCTTCCCCCTCCTCTTCTACGGGATGGAGGACGCTCCTTGAACCTGGAGAGGCGGTCCAGGCTGATCCTGGCGCTGGACCTGGAGGAGAAGGCCAGGGCCCTCGCCCTCTGCGAGCAGGTGGCCGAGTATATAGACGGCATAAAAGTGGGTTACCCTCTCGTCCTGGCCGCGGGCCTCGAGGTCATGGAAGAGCTGAGGGCCCTTGGAAAGCCGATCATAGCAGACCTGAAGGTGGCCGACATACCCGAGATAAGCTCCGGGATCTGCCGCCGGGCCGTGGAGAACGGGGCAGATTACGTCATAATACACGGATTCCTTGGGAGGGATGTGGTCGAGAGCTGCTCCAAGGTGGCCAGGGTCTTCGTGGTGGCGGAGATGAGCCACCCAGGGGCAGAGGAGTTCATGGCCCCGAAGGCCGATGAGATAGCGGCCATGGCCAAGGCGTATGCTCACGGGATCGTTGCTCCCGCAACCAGGCCCCAGAGGATCCGGGAGCTCAGGAAGGTGGTGGGTAACCTCCTCATCATCTCCCCCGGAGTGAAGGCCCAGGGGGGAGTCCCAGGCGGGGCTATAAAGGCCGGGGCAGACTTCGAGATCGTAGGGAGGGGGATATACGCCGACGAAGATCCAGTAGCCAGGGCGAGGGAGTTCTCCGAGGCGCTGCGGAACCTGTGATGGAGCTGGTGATAGAGAACTGCGAGGAGGAGCTCTCGGAGTGGCTCTGGCTGGAGTACCACCACGCCGCCGAGATCTGGGGTGGGGCCATCTTCACCAACGCCAGAGGGATGGAGAGGCTCCGGGAGGTGGGGGAGGTGAGGGAGGAGGGTTTCGAGAGTATCTGCAACCCCGAAGGGACCCTCGTCCTGGACCCTGGGGCACCCCACCAACTCAGACCGCAGGACTTCGATGGGATCGAGTACGTGGTCATAGGCGGGATCCTGGGGTATGCGGAGGCAAGAGGGAGGACCAAAGAGCTGATAACCTCCAAGCTGCCTGGGGCGCAGGTCAGGAACGTCGGGGCGAAGCAGCTCCCCATCGACGGCGCGGCCCTGGTGGCCAGGCTCGTGGCCATGGGAGTGGGGCTGGACGAGATCGAGATAGCCGATGGGCTGGAGATAGACCTGGACGGGGAGGTGATAACCCTCCCTTACGGCTACGTGGTACTGGAAGGTAAGGTGGTGGTGACCCCGGGGCTGATCGAGTATCTCACCCGGTAAAGCGCCTGTAGAGCCTCTCCAGTCCCCTGGCGCCGGCATCTATCCTGGACCAGGGCAGGGGCTCGTCCAGGCTCCTGGAGCCGGTGTACCCATCCAGATCTACGCCCTCCTCCCTCGCAGCCCTCCTGAAGGCGCTGTAACCACCCCCGTGATCCAAGCTCCTGGCAAGGACCGGTGCGAGCCCCCCGTCCCCCCGGGCTATGGCCGCCTGGACGTATGCCTCCCTCGGACTCTCGGCCTCCATCTCCACGCCCTTCACCGCCTTCCCCAGGAGCTTCAGCTTCTTGCCCATGGTCGCGCCCTCGAAGGCCGACCACTGGAGGGGGGTGTGGGCCTTCGGTACGAAGGGGTTCACGCTCAGCCTCACCTTCAGCCCGGTCCTCTTCACCTCCTCCACCAGCTCTGCTATCTCCTTGATATCCCCCTCCGCCTCTCCGCACCCGAGCATTATGTAGAGCTTGACGTTCCTCATCCCGTGCCTGGACGCCAGGCGGCAGGCCCCCAGGATCTCCTCGTCGGCGAGCCCCTTGTTCAGCCGGCAGCGGACCCCCTCGCTGGACTCGGGGGCCATTGTCAGGGTGCGCTGCCCTTTGGCGACGAGGGCCCTGACTATGCCCTCCGTCAGGGTGTCGGCCCTGAGGGAAGGTATGGAGAGCCCCACCTCCTTGCCCGAGAGGAAGGTGCAGAGCTCGTCCATCCGGGGGTGGTCCGAGGCCGAAGGTCCCAGGAGGACGACCTTCTCCGGCCTGTTGGCCTTTATCCCTTCCTCTATGAGGCCCTCGAGCCTCTCCAGGGAGCGGTCCCTCTTCGGCCTGAAGGTGTAGCCCCCGAGGCAGAAGTAGCAGCCCCACCCGCATCCCCTGGCCACCTCCAGGAGGAAGGCCTCCCCGAAGGCCCCACCTGGGGTCATGACCTGGGTCGCTGGATAGTAATCGTCCAGGTCCTTCGCATAGACCCTCCTGGTCCGGTTCTCCAGGGCCGGGAGGTAGTATCCCGCCAGATCGCTGTAACCCTCGGGC
>JACQPM010000100.1 GCA_016207475.1 Methanobacteriota archaeon
AAGGCCTTCGTGGAGATAAACAACTGCTTCGGGTGCGGCCTCTGCGCTTCCGGGTGCGGTCCGGGGGCCGTGAAGCTCATGGACCGTAGATCTACTCCTGCTCGTGCCATCTGGTGAACCGGCAGATGACTGTGACCGTCCAGTGCAAGGACCCCAAGGGATGCCTCCTCTGCATCAAGGCCTGCCAGGCCCACGTCCTCGTCCTGAAGCCTATCGGGGCGGAGATCATGGGCCCCAGGGTGGAGGGCTGGGAGGTCAGGGCGATCTTCAAGGACCTCTGCAATGGGTGCCAGCGGTGCGTGGAGGCGTGCCCCAAGGGCAGGGTGAGGCTCTAGGGAGAGTGATACGTGTTTCCAACTGATCTAGGCATGGTCCCACTGCCGGCGTATATAAGAGCCTTCCTATTCCTCAACGTCCTCCTCATGGCCACCGTGGCGGCCCTCCTCATGGAGGTCCAGAAAGCGATACCCTCGGGGGTCTGGAACAGCGTCCACAAAGGGAACCTCGTCGACATCCTCTACGCCCTGAGCATCGCGGCTATCCTGAGGGAACTCACCCCCACGGCCCCGCCCTGGGTCCTCTATGCCATAGCCCTCTTCTATACCATCGCCACCGCCATGGTGGTGGCCACGGTCTACCTCCTCATAAGGCCCCTCCTCAAAGGGCCTGTAGCCCTCCTGAACCGCCGGGGCCTGGGGGTCTACTCCCTGGCCCTCTTCCTGTGGTACGCCCTGACCACCCTCCTACCACACCTACGCTATCCGACCTTCCAGGAACCCGGGCTCTTCTACCTCTTCCTCGCCCTCTTCCTCCTCATGGTCCTCTACTTCGGGTATGCGGCCATATACATCTCAGAGAGCTACAAGGGGATAGGGTTCGTGAGGAGGCCCTTCTTCGCGGCCTTCGTGGGTACCGTGGCCATAGTCCTCTCCGTCCTCCTGATGATAGGGAGCGTCGATATCGGGGTCTACTACTACTATCTCTTCCTCTGCTTTACCGCCTCGGCCTTCGTCTTCATCTACTACTTCCGCTTCATGATAGAGTACCCTTCCCTCCTCCAGCCCAAGTGGCGGGGGATGATGCCCCTGGACTTGGTGAAGGCCGCTACCACCATCTTCCTCGCCCTCCTGGCCGCCTCTCTCTACCTCACGCTGAAGCCGCCCTTGGCACCCATCCTCCTGAGCCTCCCGGCTCTGGCCCTCCCCCTTGCCATCCTCCTCGACTATATGAGGCGGGTGATGGAGAAGACCAAACTGGGCTACTGGGGCTATCTCCAAGCCGGCATCTACATCCATGCCCTGGTCTCCTTCTATGTCCTGGGGCTCGTCTACCTCCTCTGGCCCGACCTCCCGGCCCAGGCCAGGTTCTTCGCCCTCATCTTCGTCCTCCTCTTGCCAACCTTCTACGCCTTCTATCTCCTGGACATGAGAGGCGTGGCGCAGGGGTTGGAGATACCCGTATCTACGAACCTCGCGGCGGTCCTCTTGGACATCCTCCGCTTCACGGCTCTCTTCTCCCTCGTCCTCTCCGGCATCTCCATCAGCCGCGGGTCCGGCATGGATGGGACGGGCTTGGAGTCCTCCCCGGCCCTCCTCTTTTTCACCGCCTTCTTCCTCATAGCCTACTCCACCTACCTCAGGGTCACCCATAAGGGCTTCGAGGAGCTCCTGAAGAAAGGCCTCTGGACAGAACTCTCCTACCTATCCAGCTTCGCCATCTTCATCGCCGTCTACCTCTTCTACACCTCGGCCGGCGAGGCGGTGAAGGTCTTCCCCTACCACGATCTCTTCTTCCCCGCCTACTTCCTGATCCTGGTGATAGAGGTAGCCTCCACCAAGACCCTTGCCTTCAAGGGAAAGGAGAGAGAGATGGCGGGGATCGAGGACCTTCTCCAATATTACACCCGGAGGTGTATAAGGGCAGATTTCCTGGAGAATCTATGGAGGGTGGTGAGGGAGAGGTATGTGCCCCATCACGGTCCTGGGATCGGTTTTGATCAATCCACCAGGACCTTCAACCTGAGAGGGCTCGATGAGAAGTCCAGGATGATAACATCTGTGGCTATCCTCCTGGACTTCTACAGGAGCCCCGAGGAGGCGGCAAAGGTCACCCCCGAGGTGAGGACCTTAGAGGAGGTTAGGGGAGAGATAAGTACGATATTGGGGGAGAAGGTTCTCCTCCTCCCCGAGGACCTCCGGGAGAGTTTCCGGGAGGAGGCCTACTATCCCGTCCTCCTCCAGCGGGTCCTGAACGAGCTCCTGGAAGAGGTGAAGACCTTCGTCCCTCCTTCGGGGCACGCCTCCATCTTCAAGAAGCTGGCCACGGTAGGGGGGCCCTTCGAGGGGATGGCGCTGGAGGGCGGTAAGATAAAGGTCCCGCCCACGGTCCTCTTCGGCAGGAAGGCCTTCACAGAGTACTTCAAAGTCTACCTGCGGGCCCTGGGCGAGCTCTTCCCCTTCGAGCACACCCTCCTCAGGGGCCTCATAAAGAAGGAGGCGGAGGAGGTCCTCTCGGCCTACAACCTCACCCTGGCGGAGCTCCTGGACATAGTACCAACAGGCCTCCAGGACTTCGACGAGGCTACTGAGGGGGGTCTGGTGAGGACCACCAGCACCCTCCTCCTGGCCGAAGAGACGAAGGCCAAGAGGGCCTTCCTGGACTCTTTCGTGGCCCAGGGCGCAAAGAGCAGGGACACGAACCTCTACGCTACCTCCAGGGTGCCACCCAGGGAGATTGTCCAAGTCCTGATGCCAGGCGACAGGGGCATAGACCTATATACCGCTGCCCACACCTCGAACCAGATTACGGGCCTCGAGGAGAACGGGTCCATCACCACAGCCCCCCTCAATACAACCCTCCTCCAATACAGCCTGGTTAGGGACGTGAAGAGATTCCCGCGGGAGGTCCACAAGAGGGTCGTCTTGGATATATACAGCGACCTCCTCAGGTACCACCGCTGGGAGGAGCTCCTGGAGATCTTATGCCGGCAGCTGGAGGGTTTCAGGAGATGGAACTGCACCCCCATAGTTGCCCTTGACCCCAACGCCCTGAAAGGGGATGAGCTGGAGGCCTTGAAGAGGAGGTTCGACAACGTCCTCCTCATCTCGGGGAAGGACAGGAAGTCAGGCTCCCTGGCAGTCTTGAAGCTCTACGGGGGAACTCCCCCACCGCGGTCCGTTTCCCTCCAATAAAATTTTTCTGGATTGAGAAATTTCTTCTCGTTTTTTTGTAGTTGATTTAATTTTTTTTTCAAAAACTAAAATATACCCCTAGCGCATCTCTATACTTGAGGTGTTCTATGGTGAGTACGCAACTGCTGGGGGTGCTCCTCTTTGGAGCCATAGGC
>JACQPM010000103.1 GCA_016207475.1 Methanobacteriota archaeon
CTCCTGTACCTGCTGGAGGGTCCTTAGGCTCTGGGGGGGAAGATGGAGAAGGAGCTCATCGCCTGGCGGGAGTGGGATGCCGCGGCCTTCGAGGAGGCCCGGAGGTCCAAGAAGCCCGTCATTCTGGACATAACAGCAGTCTGGTGCCACTGGTGCCACGTGATGGACGGGACCTCCTACTCCGACGGAGAGGTAGCGGAGCTGATAAACAGGCTCTATATACCGGTCCGGGTGGACGTGGACCGGCGTCCCGATATAGCGGAGAGGTACAGCTTCGGAGGTTATCCTACCACGGCCCTCCTGACCTCCGAGGGGGTTGTCATAACAGGTGGCACCTACGTACCGCCGGAACAGCTGAAGGACCTCCTCCGGTCCGTCAGCGACTTCTACGGAAAGGAGGAAGGCGTCATACTCCCACCCAAGGAAGAAACGAAGCCTCCCGTGAAAGGGGAGCTCAGCGGCGATATCCTGAAGGACGTCCTGGACGTGATATTGGAGAACTTCGACTCCTCCTACGGGGGCTTTGGGACCCAGCCGAAGTTTCCGGCCCCCGAGGCCGTGGACCTCGCCCTCTCCGAGCACCGCCGCTCCCGGGACGAGGTGATGCTCTTCATGGCGACCAAGACCCTGGAGGGGATCCAGGGCATCTACGACCCGGTGGAAGGGGGATTCTTCCGGTACTCTGTCACAGAGGACTGGAAGGTCCCCCACTACGAGAAGATGCTGGAGGTGAATGCTGGCCTCCTCTCCAACTACCTCCGCGCCTACCAGGCGACTGGGAAAAAGGCCTTCCGGGAGACGGCCGAGGGGGTCCTGGAGTATATAGCCACGCGCCTCTTTGATCCCGAGAGGGGCTGCTTCATGGGGAGCCAGGACGCCGACGAGGAGTACTACAAGTTCGGGAGGGAGGAGCGCTCGAAGAGGAGGGCACCGGCCATAGACAGGACCGTCTACGCCGACTGGAATGCCAAGGCGGCGGAGGCCTTCCTGGAGGCCTCCCTGCTCCTGGACGAGCGGTGGGGGGAGCAAGCCCTCCGCGCGCTGGACTTCCTCCTGGCCAACTGCTGCAGGGATGGGAGAGTCTACCACTACTATGCCAAGGGGCCTGAGCTGCCGGGCCTCCTGAGGGACCAGGTCCATGTGGCAAAGGCCCTTTTGCAGGCCTATATCATAACCGGAAAGGGGCGCTACCTGGAGGCGGCCCAGGCGATCACGGTACATATCCTGGAGGAGTACGCGGCTCCTGAAGGGGGTTTTTTCGACACGGTGGAGCGGCCCGAAGCCATCGGGGACCTGAAGAAGAAGCAAAGGCTTCTGGTGGAGAATGCGGCGGCTGCCGATCTCCTCATCACCCTCCACCATCTCACGGGTAGGGAAGAGTATAAGGTGAAGGCCGAGGGGGCCCTGAAGGCCTTCACCGGGGAGTACAAGAACTACCGCTGGTTCGCCTCTACCTACGCCATGGCGGTGGAGCGGTTCCTTCACCCGGTCCAGGTGATAGTCCTGGGTACCAGGGGCGATCCAGGGACCGAGTCGCTTCTGAAAGAAGCACTGCGGGCATTCGAGCCCAGGAAGGTCCTCATACCCCTCGACCCTGCCAGGGACAAAGAGCGGATCGAGAAACTCGGCTACCCCATCCCCGAGGGGCCCGTGGCGTATATCTGCAAGGGTACCGTCTGCCTGCCACCTATCAAGGGGCCGGAGGAGATGGCGGGGAAGCTGTAGCCCCTAAGCTTGGGCCGCTGCCTTCGGCATCTTGGCTATCTCCCCGAAGGCCTCCAGTACCTACTACACCTCATCGTCGCTCAGGCCGTAGACCGAGAGCTTGACGTGCTTGCTGAGGCCCTTGTGGAGGCCCACGACGCCCCTCTTGATCATCTCGTCGGCCAGGAAGAAGCCGCCCTTCTTCTGGACCTTGGAGATCTCCCAGAAGAGGGGGGTCTCGAAATGGAGTAAGTGATGCCTATGGGGCCTCTCTCCCAGGAGCATTATATCACCGAGGTCCTCCATGGCCTTGACGAAGCGCTCCCCCTTCGCCATCTCCTCGTCCCAGCGCCGGACCCGCTCCTTGACGTGGGGGAAGGAGAGCATGGCGCTGACCAAGGGGATGCCGCCTATAGAGCAGCCGAAGAGGTTCGGGATCTTCTTCCCGAAGGCGCGGCCTGTCCAGTCGGGCTTCGCCTTGGAGATCTCGAAGACCTTCTTCGACCACTCAAACGTGGTCGCCAGGAAGCCCAGGGGGGCCAGGGAGGCCATGGACTTGTGGGCCGAGAGGGTGAGGAAGTCCACCTTCATCTCCTTCATGTTGATGGGCATCACCCCGCCTGTGTAGGCCGCGTTCAGGAGGAAGGGGATCTCCTCCTCCTCGCAGAGCTTCCCCACCTCCTTGACCGGGGCTATGTTTCCGTAGTAGGGGTCGGCGTGGGTCAGGACCACCAGCGCCGGTTTGCCTGCGCTCTTCTTCACCGCGTCGATCTTCTTGGCGAACTCCTCCGCCGTCACCTTGTACTCTGGATAACCGGTGTGGGGCGGCTCCACGACCTCCAGGCCGCACATCTCTGCAGCTATGTTGGTGCTGTAGTGGCTGTTGGGATCGGCGATGACCACCTTGGAGCGCCCGTGCTCCTGTGCGTACTTGGCTATGGCGTGCATGGCCGCGAACTGGGCCCCGCGGCAGCCGAAGGTGTGCTCGGCCACGTCCCCGCCGAAGAACCGGGCCACCTCGTCCAAAAACCCTTTCACGCCGGGCTTCGAGACGAGGCTGGATCGCCCCTCTATGCAGTCGAAGCAGAGGCTGTAACCCACCTCGGTCCAGCCCTCGGTGTGGATCTTCTCCTGGACATCCCTGGGGACCATCCCCCCGCGCATCAGGGGGTTTATTATGGTCATGTCCTTGTACCTGTAGCTCAACCGTTCACCTTCTGGAGGATGTTCTGGGCCGCTTCTTTGACCCCTTTACCGGTGTTTATGTCCACGCCCTCGCCAAGGCCGAAGGTCACCACCACGTCCGTCCACTCCCCCCTCTGCCTGACGACGAAGGGGGGCTTGAGGTCCACGGCCCTCT
This sequence comes from Methanobacteriota archaeon, assembly GCA_016207475.1. Classification (GTDB taxonomy): domain Archaea; phylum Hydrothermarchaeota; class Hydrothermarchaeia; order Hydrothermarchaeales; family JACQPM01; genus JACQPM01. Next base: position 3,065 of record JACQPM010000103.1, read on the forward strand.
TGAGCGGCAGGTGGAAGGTGACGAACTTGAACTTGCCCTGGAAGTCCTTGTTCAGGTATATCCTGACGTTCTGCCCGTCCACCTTGCCGAAGAAGTAGTCGGTCCCCTTCTCGAACCCGAGCTTCTGGAAGCTCTTCACGATCCTGGGCGGGATGTCGCTCACCCGGCAGCCGCAGAGGGCCCCGCAGGACTTGGAGAG
>JACQPM010000108.1 GCA_016207475.1 Methanobacteriota archaeon
ACTCGAAGGAGGCCTCCATCTTCCTCCGCCAGGGGAAGGAGCTTGGGCTGGGTGTCCAGTGGATCGCCTCCGAGGGGCTGAAGACCGGGGAGCTCATAGACCTGGCAGGCGACGCCACGGAGGGGATGGTGGCCACCTATCCGGGCTCCACGGCAGGGTCCCCGGTCTACGGCAGTTTCCGGGAGGCTTACGTAGCCCGCTATAAGGAGGAACCTCCTATCTTCTCCGACTACGGCTACGACGCCCTGAAGGTCCTGGCCATGGCCATAAGGGATGGGGGATACGACCCCAAGGGGATCAAGGACGCCCTCCGGGAGCTCAGGTACGAGGGCGCCACGGGGACGAAGGCCTTCGACGAGCGGGGGGACATACCGTACGATCTCGTCTCTTACGACGTCTGGGCTGTGAGGGACGGGAAGTGGGCGAGATGACGAGGGAGCCGGTCGAGCGCTTCGGGGTCTCCATAAACCAGAGGCTCCTCCGACGTTTCGACAAGGTCCTCAGGGAGAAGGGCTACGGCAACAGGTCAGAGGCCATAAGAGATCTCATAAGGGACTACCTGGTCGAGGAGGAGTGGCGCAGCTCCAAGGCGGAGGTGGTGGGTTGCGCCGTTCTCGTCTACGATCACCATGTCCACGGCATCTCCGAGAGGCTCACCGAGACCCAGCACCGGTACAGGAACATCGTCTCGAGCATGCACGTCCACCTCGACGAGGAGAACTGCCTGGAGGTCCTGGTCATCAGGGGCGTGGCCGACGAGGTCAAGAGGATAACGGACGCCCTGATCTCTGCCAGGGGCGTCAAGCACGGGAAGCTCGTCATGTCCGGTAAGGTAGAGTGAGAAGATTTTTATATCCGTGTTACCTTTTTTAAAATAGTAACACGGAGTTTCCATGCCTTTCACCAACCTTCTGGTCCTGACCGCCTTCGCCGTGGGGATGAGGCACGGCCTGGACTGGGACCACATAGCCGCCATCATGGACATCACCAGCGCCCAGAGCGGCAGGCGTATGGGGATCTTCCGCGGCTTCCTCTACGCCGTGGGGCATGGGAGCGTTGTAGCTGCCCTGGCGCTGGGGGCTCTCCTGATAGGCTTCTCCCTGCCGGAAGGTAGCGGCACGCTCATGGAGAAGGTCGTAGGCATAACCCTGGTGCTCCTGGGGCTCTACGTCTTCTACACTCTCCGGCGCTCCGGAGAGTTCAAGATGCTCCCCCGCTGGGCCCTCCTTGCCAACGGTCTCCTCGGGGCCTACGACTGGATGGTGACGAAGGCCACCGGGGCCAGCATTCGACATCGGAAGGTGCTGGAGGGCGGCTACGGGAACACATCGGCCTGCCTCATAGGCATGGTCCACGGCATCGGTGCAGAGACGCCCACGCAGCTCCTCCTCTTCGTCCTCGCCCTGGGCGCCGGCGTCGCCGGCGGGCGGGAGGTCGGAATAGTCCTCATCCTGGCCTTCGTCCTCGGGCTGATAATTACAAATACCCTCATGGCTGCCATCGGGGTGTACGGTTGCGTGGGATCATCGAGTAGGCATAGGCTCTCCAGGACCGTTGCCTTCGTAACAGGGTCCTTCAGCATCCTCCTGGGGGTAGCCTTCATCCGGCCCTGGTAAGTTAGGGCGGCGTATCCAGGTGGACGCACTCGCCGTAGAGGGCCCTCACCAGGCCATCGCCTCTCTCTATGATGAGGGCCCCATCGCGGTCCACGTCCACGGCCTTCCCCTGCAGGGTGGCATCGCCCGTCACCACCCGTACCATCTTCCCGAGGGTGGCCGAGAGTCCCTTATACTCATCCAGGAGCCCCGGCTCCAGGGCCTCTTCGTAGGCCCTCTCCAGCTCCTCCAGTATCCGCCTCACCAGGGCCAGCCGCGATATGGGCCCGCCAACTTCCTCCCTCAGGGTCGTGGCCCTCTCCCTCAGACCCGCCGGGAGGGCCTCCAGCCCGAAGTCAGCGTTTACCCCCACCCCCACCACCACGTAATCGAGCCTGCCCAGCTCAGCCCCCATCTCTGTCAGGATCCCCGCGATCTTCCTGCCGCCGATCAATACGTCGTTGGGCCACTTGAGCCTGGCGTCGAGGCCGTAAAGCCCTTTCAGGGACCTGGCCACGGCCACCCCTGCGGCGAGGGCCAAGATGGGAGCTCTGGATGGCTCCAGCCTGGGCCTGAGGAGGACGGAGAGCCATACGCCGCCCTCGGGAGATCTCCAGGTCCGTCCCAGACGGCCCCTCCCCTCCCTCTGAACAGCGGCCACGACCACCAGCCCCTCGGCGGCCCCCTCTGCCGCCCGGATCTTGGCCAGATCGTTGGTGGAGCCTACCTCCTCGAGGCATACGACCTCCCTGCCCAGGACGGCGGTACCCAGGCCCCGTCTTATCTCGTAGGGGGAGAGGAGGTCGTGCCCCGCGAGGACGTAACCCCTTCGGGGTTCCCCCTCGATGGAGTAGCCCTCCCTCCTCAGGAGCTCTATGGCCTTCCAGACTGCGGTCCTGCTCACCCCCAGCTCCCTTGCCAGGGCAGGCCCTGAAACAGGGCCTCTGTGGAGGGCCTCCAGGACCGCATCCCTCACGTTCACCATACTTATTTATATCTGCCCTAGGGAAATAACCTTTCCCATGGATGTCGTCGTGAGGCGGAGAGGGGAGAGCCTCAAGTCCATAGTCCTGGGCGGGGTGCCAATCCACCTCCTGGTGAGGTCCGAGGGGCTGGAGTCCATGATTGTGGAGATGCCCCCCGGGGCAGGCATCCCAAAGGTCTACTCCCACGAGGGGGAGGAGGTACGCATAGTCCTGGAGGGGGAGCTGGAGGTGGAGGTCTCGGGGGAGCGCTATCTCCTCAAGGAGGGCGATACCATGTGGTTCCGCTCCGAACAGCCCCACGCCATAAGGAACCCTGGCACTAGGAAGGCGGTCTACTTCTCGGTGAACATACCGCCGTCGCTGAGCTGGTAGCCCTACCCTGCCTTCCTCTTCTCCTGATCTATGTAGGCTGAGACTGCCGAGGAGATGGCCACCACCTTCCTGTCGTCCTGGAAGATCTCCTCCAGCCTCTCCTCCCGCGCGCGGTCGGCTTCCACGACGGCCGGGATGGTGGCCACGATCTCGTTCTCCTGGATGAAGTGGGTCGATAGGTCCCCCCGTATGAAGGCCCCGTTCCTCATCACCGCCTTGTGGAAGGGGATGTTGGTGGTGACGCCGCGGATGATGTACTCGGAGAGGGCCCTGCGCATCCTCGCGATGACCTCTTGCCGGTTCCTGCCCCAGCCCACGAGCTTCGAGATCATGGAGTCGTAGTACGGTGATATGGTGTAGCCCATCCTCACTCCGCTGTCGATCCTTATCCCTGGGCCGCCCGGCGAGCGGTACTTGGTGATCTTCCCAGGAGAGGGGGCGAAGTCGTTGAGGGGGTCCTCGGCATTTATCCTGCACTCCATGGCCCAGCCGTCTATGCGGATGTCCGCCTGCTCCATCCCCAGGTCCTCCCCCGAGGCTATCCTAAGCTGCTCCTTCACCAGGTCCAGGCCCGTGGTCCTCTCGGTTATGGGGTGCTCCACCTGGAGGCGGGTGTTCATCTCGAGGAAGTAGAATTCGCCCTGGGAGTAGATGAACTCCACGGTACCGGCGTTGGCGTAGCCGATGGAGCTGGCCGCCTTGACGGCTATCGCACCCATCCTCTCCCTCAGCTCGGGGGTCATGGCCGGGGAGGGCATCTCCTCGATGAGCTTCTGGTGGCGGCGCTGGATCGAGCACTCCCTCTCCCCCACGTGGATGGTGCGGCCGTGCTCGTCGGCCAGGATCTGGAACTCGATATGCCTCGGCCTCTCGAAGTACTTCTCGATGAAGACGGTGGAGTCGCCGAAGGCCGACTTGGCCACCGCCTGGGTGGACTCCAGTACCGCTGGCAGCTCCTCCTTGGATCTGGCCACCCGCATCCCTATCCCACCACCACCCGCGGAGGCCTTTATGACGACGGGGTAGCCGACCCCCATGGCTAGGTCCAGGGCCTCCTCCACAGAGCCGACCCTGTCGGTGGAGCCGGGGACTATGGGCACTCCGGCCTTCCGCATCGCCCTTCGGGCCTCGATCTTCGACCCCATCTTGGTTATGGCGGTGCTGGGGGGGCCGATGAACTTGATCCCATGCCTCTCGCACTCGGCCGCGAACCTGGGGTTCTCGGAGAGGAAGCCGTAGCCGGGGTGGATGGCCTCGGCGCGGCTCTTCTCTGCCGCGTCTAGAATAGCCTCTATGTTCAGGTAGCTCTGGGGTGCCGGAGGGGGGCCTATGAGGTAGGCCTCATCGGCATACTTGGCATGGAGGGCGTTCCGGTCCGCCTCGGAATATACGGAGACCGTGGCGATATCCAGCTCGCGGCAGGCCCTCATCACCCTGATGGCGATCTCGCCCCTGTTCGCCACCAAGACCTTGTTGAACATCTCCCTAAGATAGCCCCGGCAGGATATAAATATTGTTAAGGGGAGGGGGCCTATGGAGCTGCGAGAATAAGCATCCCGGGCTCCATAGGCTGCTTACTCCTATGTACTATCCCTTTTTAAATCTTTCGGACGATTTAGTTGTGTTTCGTTTGGAACATTTATATCTTACAAAGGCTATATCTTTTCGTGGAAAGAAGTGTACGGAAAAAGAGACTGCGCTAGATTGCCGCTATCCGCAGTTTACAAAAGAACAGATAGTCAAGTCTCTAACAGACGAAAATCTACCAATCGAAGGGAAGGAAAAATATTCTCAACTCATAGTTGTTCTTGAGATTAAAAAATTAAACGAAGGATTAGGGATCTACAAAGGAGAACTATACCGGGAGGGTAAATTGGAACTTCGGGGTTCGTTTCTAGTACCACTAAAATTAAATCAAGACGAAACTTGGGACGAGTTAGAAGCAGGGGAAAGTGCTTTTTATGGAGTCACTCTGGATTCAAGAGAGAAGAAGCTATCTGAAAACATAATTAACTTTTTTAAGAGAAGTTTCAAAGATGCATCAATTCAAGACTTTATTCCTGGGAAAGGGAAAAATAAGTAAACTAACCCTCGTTCTACAGTCCGGTCAATGGACCCTCGGTATGCAGATGATCTCCCGGACCTGGAGGTCGAAGAACCGGTTCATGTTGGCGGGCAGGATGACGCAGGCCGTATCCACACCAAGCCCGCCGGTCCCGCCTATGGCGATGACCTCTTCGCTGGTCGGTACGAGGCCCGCATCGGCGGCCATGACGCTTACCTCCACGCAGGTCTTGAGCCCCTCGCCGAAGAGCCCCCGGAGGGCCGCGGCCATGGCTTCCACGGGCCCGCACCCCCCGAACTTCTTCGAGACCGACCGCTCCACCCCCGAGAGGGCGTGAGAGGCCATGAGGATGGGGACCCTGTGCCTCTCCAGGACCTTCCTGTTCGCCTCCTCCAGCTCCACCTCGTCGGGGTTGGAGAAGCCCGCATGGTAGGTGACGGCCACGAGCTTGATCCTGGCCCCCTTGAAGGCCTCCACCGCCTGGACGGCGCTCTTCCCCGAGGCCGAGGCTATGATCACGCGCCTTATGCCCATCTCCTGGGCCCTCTCCCTCGCCAGCTCCAAGACCTGCTTCGTGTTCTTGAAGCCAGGCCTCTTGAAGTAGTAGATACCCCGTTCCATGGTAAATATTAATAAGCCCTCAAGATATAAGGTTATACCGATGAGAAGACTCGCTACCATCAAGGAGGTCATGACAGTCAAGGTGGTGACCGCCGGCCCGGAAGGCACGGCCGAGGAGGTCGCCCGGCTGATGGAGAAGAACAACATAGGGTGCGTCGTCGTGGTGAAGGACCACAAGCCCGTGGGCATCGTCACTGAGAAGGACCTGGGCTACGGCGTCGTGGCCAGGAACAAGCTGGCCAGGGAGGTCCGGGTGCGGGAGATCATGGCCAAGGGGCTCAAGACCATCAAGCCCGAGGCCACCGTCATCGAGGCATCCAAGCTCATGGCCCGCCACAGGATCCGGAGGCTCCCGGTGGTCAAGAACGGCCTCCTGGTGGGGATAGTGACGGATAGAGATATCATACCCCTCACCCAGCAGATGGTGGATACCCTGGAGGGCATCTCCGGCTACGTCTTCAACCTGTTCTACAAGGGGATCAAGAGGGCCGAAGAGTAGATGCTGGAGGTCCTGAGGCACCACGGCCCGGCCAGGCTTGGGATCTTCCACCTGGGGGAGAGGGAGATCGGGACCCCGGCCCTCATCTCACTGACCGTTGACCAGCCCTTCGGGCCCGAGCTCAGCATAAGCGACGGCTCCACGGATATAACGGACCTGGGCTCCCTCCTCCTCCCGCGGGAGGTACGGGCCTTCGGCATCCTCCCGGACCTCGCCGTGGGTCTCAGGGTCCCGCGCCGGCTGGCCGAGGAGGCCGTGGAGGCGACTCTCGCCCATGCCGTGAATCACCCCGGCCAGGGGGCGGTGGTGGTGGGCTCCCGCTACCTGGACCTGCGGCTGAGGTGCGCCAGGGCCCTGGTCGACCGACCTCTCCTGGCAATAGCCGACGGATCCAAGCTTGCGGAGAATCCACGCCTCCTGGTGGAGGTGGTGACGGGGGTGAGGGAGGCGGCCTCCCCGAATGCGGCCTTGTACTTCCCTGGGGCTTATCCGAGCCTCTTCCCGCTCCTGGCCTACATGGGGGTGGACCTCTTCGATACCCTGCAGTGCCTCATGGAGGCCGCGAGGTCCAGGCTCCTCACATCCCAAGGATCCAGACAGGTCCAAGGGATGGAGGAGCTCCCCTGCCAGTGCGCCGCCTGCGCCGGCAAGGCACCAGGGGATATGGGGTACCGCGAGATCAAGGACCACAACCTCTACGCTGCCCTTCGGGCAGTGCGGGAGGTGCGCGATGGGATCAGGCACGGCACCCTCCGCAACCTGGTGGAGGAGAGGGCCTCGGCCAGCGTCGGGGCCATGGCGGCCCTCCGCATCCTGGACAGGGAGAAGGGTCCCTTCCTGGAGCGGTGCACCGCCGTGGGGACCTAAGATAGATAAAGGTGCAATGCAGAGAAGGGGCTATGGAGAAGATCCTAGTGGCCACCGACGGTTCCAAACCGAGCAACCACGCCGTGGAGCTGGCCTGCAAGGAGGCGAAGGCCCACGGTGCGAAGCTGAAGGCGCTCTACACCATAGGGAGCGACGAGATGTACATGGGCTACAAGGGCGCCAGGAAAGGGAAGCCCAAGTTCGACGTGCCCCCCGAGAGGCTGAAGGAGGGGAAGGAGGCCCTGGAGGAGGTCCGGAGGATAGCGGCCAGGGTGGGGATCGATGCGGAGGCAGAGATCTTCTGCGCGGACCCAGAGAATTACTACCTGGATGCCAAGAGGCTCATCGTCGTCTATGCCGAGGAGAAGGACTTTGACATGATCGTCCTGGGGTCCCACGGGAGGACCGGCATCTCCCGGGTCCTCCTGGGCTCCGTCTCGGAGTACGTGGCCAGGAACGCCCACTGCCCGGTATTGATAGTGAAATAGTTTGATGAAACTGATAACTCAGGAGTCCACGACGAGGCCCGAGGTCCTCCGCTGGCACCGGCGCCTCCGAGAGCGGTACACCCCCCCGGCGGGCATAACCCTCTCAGTGATACTACCCTGCTCTGACAGGAAGCCCTACTCCCTCTCCAGGTCCCATACCCTCTTCAGGGAGCGCATAAGGCGGGGCGCCGGGAAGGGATGGCCCCTGGTCCACGAGGTGATCCTCACCTCGCCCCTCGGCCTCGTCCCCAGGGAGTTGGAGGGCGTATATCCGGCTTCCTCCTACGACGTCCCAGTCACCGGCCACTGGTCCCACGAGGAGACGGAGATAGCCGTCAGCCTCCTGAAGGACTACCTGGCCAAGGCCGGGACCAGGACTATCGCCCACGTGGACGGGGCCTACAGGGAGATCTGCGGCCTCCTCGGCGTGCCCATGACACAAGGGAAGCTACTCTCTCAAGAGGGTCTCCGGGAGCTGGAGGAAGGGGTGAGGGCAGGCCTGGAAGGCGTAGGGGGCACTGAGGCGCGGAGGGAGCGGGCCCTGGAGGACCTCCGGCGAGTGGCGGACTTCCAGTTCGGGCTCGGGGCTGGAGAGCATATAGTACCCCGCGGTGCTTCGGTGAAGGGCGGGCGGGTATACCTGGAAGGCAGACAGGTGGCGGCCGTCAGGAAGGACGGCCTCCTGGCCCTCACCCTGGAGGGTGCCAGGCTCCTCCTCCCCTGCGGGAGGTACACCGCCAGGCTGAACTTCAAGCCCGAGATGAGGAACGTCTTCGCCGCCGGCATAGAGGCCGCGGACGGGGATATAAGGCCCGAGGACGAGGTCATAGCCCTCTACGAAGGGGAAGTGGTTGGGGTCGGGAGGGCGGTCTTGAACGGTGAAGAGATGGCAAGGTCAAAAAGAGGTCTGGCCCTAGCCTTGAGGCATCGGGCATGATGGACGGGAGGCTACTCCAGCCTGGCCAACCGCTTCTCCTCCTTCCAGAGCCTCTCTCCGAGCCAGTAGAGGACGAAGCCTATGAGGGCCATGGCGAGGAGCCCCACTATCGCCTGGTATACAGATGTCATCTTGCACCTCCTATTGAATTTTTCTTCAATTTTATTGAAATATATTTCAACAACGTATATAAACATATCGGTGCCCCATGGAGAAGGCGGTAATAGTCCTCACAACCCCAGACGAGGAGCGGCAGGTAGAGATCGTAGGGCTGACGGAGACCGCCGGCTACCTCTGCGTGGGCCTCTTCAAGCAGCTGAAGCGCCCCAGGGCCCGTTACTTCATTGGACTCGGGAAGGTGGAGGAGATTCGGGAGTTCGTGGCCTCCCGGCGGATCGACCTGGTCGTCTTCGAGGACTACCTCACCTCCCGCCAGGTCCTCTCCCTGGAGAAGGCCCTCAAGGCCTCGGTGATAGACAAGTTCGACCTCATCCTGAACATCTTCGAG
>JACQPM010000109.1 GCA_016207475.1 Methanobacteriota archaeon
GGGAGCTCTTCGAGTTCTACTGGGCCAGGGCAGAGCCGTACTCGGGAAAGAGATAAATATCCCGTGGCTCCTCTCCAGATTGGGGCTCGTGGTCTAGGGGTTACGCCAGAGCCTTTTTGCTCGCTTCGCTCTGGCTCCCGCTCGCAAAAATCCTCGGGAAAGAGATAAATATCCCGTGGCTCCTCTCCAGATTGGGGCTCGTGGTCTAGGGGTTATGACACCACGCTTACAACGTGGAGGTCGCCGGTTCGAGTCCGGCCGGGCCCATGGGGCGACTTCTGCCCACCCTGTGTCTTGTTGCGTGAGGAGAAGGCCCAGGGGGCATGATAATACCCTCTAGGAGGGCGGGCCGTGCCCAAAAAATTGAACCTATTGCTTTTTATAATAGACAATATACCAAAAATTTATATATTGGCATAGTCGATAATAAGCTAAAGAAGCTGATGTTTGAGAGACTGCTGCGCGAGGAGAGGGCCCAGGGAGGCATGGAGTATATCCTCCTGGTGGGGGGTGTGATAGTGGCCGCTACGGTCACCTTCGCCGTCTACTCCAGCATGACCAAGAGCGCCGCCGCAGCCCTCAACGAGACTACCAACGAGAGCGTGGCCAAGCTAAGGGAGAAGACCCTAGAGGCCCTCGACACCTTCTAGGCCTGCCCGAGCCCCGAGAGGAAGGAGACGAAGAGGAGTCCGAAGGTGGCGAGGCCCAGGAGTATGGCCGCCATCATGCCTGCGTAGAGCATGTAGAGGTAGGAGGCGAAGGTGAGGGCCCCGAGGAGGGCGTATCTACGCATCCTCCCTATCCAGGGGGTGGGGCCGTGTGGAGAGGCCAGGAAGGTGCCCACCAGGAGGTTCAGGAGGAGGGCCAGGAAGGCTATAGTACCGTTGAAGAGGGCCACGAGGAGATAATCACCGCCGAGGAGCAGGAGGGCGTTGGCCAGGAGAGCTATGGTAAGCCCCCCGCAGTGGATGGTGGTGAGAGCCAAGTGAGCGACCCTGGCTAGTTCCATGGCCCCCCTTCTCTCCCGGTGGATATAAAGATTTTCGTCGGGTAGTTTTAAATATCCGGCGGGCTTACTATCGCCATGGCCGGGATAGTTTAGTGGTAGAATTGGGGACTGTGGATCCCCTGGCTCGGGTTCGATTCCCGGTCCCGGCCCTTTCTTAAGGTTTGACTCCCTGGCGAGTTAGGAGGGAGTTGGTAGGAGTACTGGCTTCGTCGGTACCCTCTGGTGGGGTGGGCAGGTAGTTTTTCGACAGAAAACCATCAATTTTTTATATCCCCGCCTAGAAGGTAGGTTGGATGCTCCAGTTGCTGGGTGTGGTCAACGAGCGGGGGGAGGAGCTCAAGTTCGGGGTAGAGGATGTCAGAGAGGCGAGGTTCGAGGAGACGCCTTCCGGCTGGTCTGTGTACGTAAAGGGAGAGCTGGTGGATCTGACGAAAGAAGGGGCATACACCATCTCGGCGGAGGTCTTCGAGTACGACGACAGGCCCTACAGGATCGAGTACTTCGCCCTCGACAGGCTCCTGGACCCCAAGGGCTTCCGCTCTGTGGCCAAGAACGCGGTCCCAAAACTGCTGGAGTATAAGGCCCAGAGCCTCTTGAGGCGTTGGCTCAAAGGCCGGGTTGCGGCCCTGGGCCTCCCGCGGGAGAAGGCCGAGCGCCTCATCCACGAGGTCGTCCAGAGGAGCGAGCCCATCCTATTCAGGTAGAGCCCCCAGGAGCTCGCAGGCCTTGCAGAGGGGATTTGGTGTGGGCTCCCCGCAGGCCCCGCACCTCTTGACCGCTGTGCGAGGGTAGGTTGCGAGGTGCGGCAAGAGCCGCTTATACCCCCTGAGGATCGAGTACTTTATCCCTGGGTTCGCCAGCTCCAGGCCATTCAGGAAATCCCTTATCCCGAGGCGGAAGGCGTCCCTTGCGTAGGGGCACTCCTCCAGGCTGACCGGCAGTTCCCGCAGGAGGGCGTAGATGGCGACCTCCTTCTCCGGGACCTCCTGGAGGGGCTTCACCCTGGGCAGGAGGCCCAGGTCTCCGGGGGTGCCGAGGCGGAGGAGGCGCTCTATATCACCTCTGGTATAGTTCATCATCACCGCCTGGGCCTCATCGTCCAGGTTGTGCCCCGTGGCTATCTTCGAGAGCCCCAGTTCTCTGCCGGCATCGTTCAGGAGCCTCCTCCGGAAGACCCCGCAGTAGGTGCAGCCGGCGTAGCCCCTTTCCCACTTCACCATCTCGTCCAGGGTGTGGCCGAGCCGCTCCCTGAAGGATACGGTATGGAGCTCCAGCCCGAGCTGGGAGCAGAGGGCCCTCGCCGCCTCCAAGCCGTGAGGCCTGTAGCCTGCTATCCCCTCATCGATGGCTATGGGGTGGAGCTCGAGGCCCATGGACAGCTGCGATAGGAGGTATAAGAGGGCAGAGCTGTCCTTCCCCCCCGACAGGGCAACCCCGACCTTCTCCCCCCGCTCGAATATCTTCTGGGTCTTTACAGCCCTTCGGACCCTGGCCTCAATATACGCGAAAAAAAGGTCCCGGCAGAGCCTCTGGCCGCAGTACCGCCGGTTGTAGACGGCCCTGGCGCCGCACCTGTCGCACTCAGCCACCGGTCACCACCTTTATCACCCTCAGCCTATCCCCGGGCCTCAGCGGCTCCTCCTCGGTGCACAGGGCGCCGTTCAGGCTGACCGCCACGGTCTCCCGGTTTATCCCCAGGCGGGCCAGGAGGGCCTCTATGGTGGTCCCGTCCTCGACCTCCAGCTCCTGCTCCTTATCGGTCTCTATAGCTACCTTCATCTCTGTGTCCTCTCTCCCTTGGATCTGTTAAAAATCTGTTGACCCACGCTCTAAAAAAGCAACTTTTGTCATCGCCGTTTTATCAACTATAGGGACCAATATGGATTCTATCATTATAAGCGGCGTGCTGGGAGTAACCCACCTTTTGTTCTGGGCATCATTCGTCTGAGCGCCCTACCACGTGCCTCTTGTGGACCTCATCGGCAACCTCTTGGGCTTGCATCCCCGGCGTTGGCCGTTTCACCGCCTCCCCGCACGTCCTCAGCCAGGGGCATCATGGCCATGTGTGCGGGGGCGTCTCGTTTCTGCTCCAGAGCGAAGCCTCTCGGCTTATGCCTCGCAGCATCCGGGTTCCACAGGATGGGTGGAGTTTCCTCCTTTCCCGGCCCCGCCCCGTAAGGGGCAGACCGGGCAGGTTAGATGCCCTCCAGCTCGCCACCAACGGCCTGGATTATAACGAGGGGAAGGTTTATAGAATCCTGAAGAGGGGGTCGGTGAGGACCTCGAAGAGATCGGCGGCCAGGTGGAAGCCGCGCTTCCTGAGGCGATGCTGGATGACACCCTTGTAGATCCCGAACTTGAGCTTCGCCTCCCGGAACTCGCCCTTGAACATGAGGATGTTGTGCCCTGCCATCTTCCACTCGTCCCTGACCATGGTGCCCTGCACCTTCTCGTAGAGGTCGGTCCCAGGGAGCGGATAGGGCATGGTGTAGGAGAGGTAGTCGGAAGGGAGGTGGGCGGAGAAGCGCAAGGTCCTGAGCATCGTCTCGTTGGTCTCCCCGGGGTATCCCAGGATGAACCAGGTCCCGACCTCGATCCCGGCCGCTTTTGCCAATCGCACGGCCCTCTTCGCGTCCTCAGGGGTGAAGCGCTTCCGCATGGTCCGGAGCACGCCCTCGTCGCCAGACTCGATCCCGAAGAAGACCCTCCTGCACCCGGCGGCCCTCATCCTGGCGAAGAGCTCCCCGTCGACGCTGTCGACGCGGCAGAGGCAGTCCCAGTCGAACTCCAGGCCCCGGGCCATTATCTCGTCGCAGAGGGCCATGGTGCGGTCCCGCTTCAGGGTAAAGACGTCGTCGGAGAACCAGACCCTCTCGTATCCCAGCTTCAGGACTTCCTCGATCTCGTCCACCACGTTCCGGGGACTGCGCTCCCGGTAGTGCCTCCCGAAGACGGGCCTCGCGCAGTACTCGCAGTTGTATGGACAGCCCCGGGAGCCCATCACGGGGGTGCACCGGTAGCCGAACTTGTCGGACCAGTACTCCTTGTACCTCTGGTTCTCGAAGAGGTCCCGGGCCGGGAATGGGAGGGAGTCCATGTCCCCTATATAATCCCGGTCCCTGTTCTGTATTATCTCGCCATCCTTCTTGTGGGCTATGCCGTCGATGCCATGGAGGTCCTCGCCCTTCAGGTGCCTCTCCACCAGCTCCAGGAATGTGGCCTCTCCCTCCCGCCTCACCACCACGTCGAAGGGGCCCAGGAAGACCTGGGGGGCGGATGTGGGGAAGGGCCCCCCCGCCACCAGCAGTGCATCACCCTTGAACCTCTCGGCCAGGGCCAGGGCCGCGTCCTTCATCGTCACCATGCAGTAGACGCCTATCACCCTGGGGCGCAGCTCCTCGAGCCTCTCCGCCAGTACATCAAAGCTGGAGAAGGTACCGTCCAGCACGGCCACTGTGTGCCCTGCCTCCCGCAGGACCGCCGCCAGGTAGCCGAGGCCCAGGGGCGGGAAGAGCCAGAGGCGGCGCCACCACCCCTCGCGGTGGAAGTATGGGTAGACCAGGGCCACATCAACCATGGAGATACCTTCGTCCTGGTCCATAAATAACTACCCCACGGTGTATGAGCCCTCCCCCGGGAAGCGGTACTGCCGCTCCCCATCCACGGTGATGTAGTACCTCGTGGGGGAGCGCTGAGGGGCTATGATACCCACATACCGGCTCTCCGAGAGGACCATGGGCGATGGGTGCCAGTACCCGTCATCCCCCCGGTAATGGAGCATGGCCTTCCCTCTGGGCAAGTCGGCTGTGACGAAAGCGACGCCGGACCAGTGCCTCTCGACGGAGAGGTTGATCTCGCCTCTCCAGGGGGCTTGGTCCGGTGCCTGGGTATTGTCCCTCCATCGATAACTCCCAGACCAAGGCCCCCTCCAGAGGTAGATATATCCATCCCAGGTCCCGGCCAATATGGTTGGGAAACCACCGAACTGGCCAGCGACCGGAGAGGCGAAGACCTTGTCCCCTGTGGGTTTTGGGAAGCCTTTTACCATGGCCCCGTCATGCCTGAGGGCGTACACCTTCCCCGACCAGTCCCCGGCCAGTATCTCGGGCCCGCCATCCCCGTCCAGATCTGCCAGGGCCGGGGCAGCCCAGAAGTAGCTCCCGGTGCGGAGGGGCCAGCCGTCCCTGACGGCGCCGCTGGCATTGAGGACGTAGAGGGCGTCGGACCCCACCACGATCTCCGGGCTGGAGTCCCCATCCAGGTCCACCACCCTCAGGGAGAGGGCCGTGTAGGAGCCCGTCCCCACCGGGAAGCCAGGGATTGGTATCCCGTAGCGGCTCCAGGCGTAGACCCTGTCTGAGGCGGCTATGATCTCCCCCCTCCCGCCCCCATCCAGGTCCGCCACCGCCGCCTGGGCCCACACGGGCCCTCCTGTCTTTAGAGGGAAGCCCTCTGCCATGGTCCCATCCAGGTGCCAGGCGTAGAGCATCCCGTCCCAGGAGCCCACCACGACCTCCACCCGGCCGTCCATGTCCAGGTCCTCGGCTATGGGGGAAGAGGATACATAGCCTCCCGTGGCCACGGGCCAGCCTTGGAGGGGGGTGCCGTTGACATGCCAAGCGTAGACCTTCCCATCGTCAGAGCCCACCACTACCTCTGGCCTCCCGTCCCCATCGAGATCAACCAGGAGGGGGCTGGAGAAGACATCGCCCCCGGTGGTCTTGGGGAAGCCCCCCACGGGGGTGCCGTTGTAGCTCCAGGCGTAGAGGAGGTCGTCGTCGGAACCGACGAAGATCTCCTTACGCCCATCCCCGTCTGTATCCACTACCGTGGGCGTGGAGGCTATGGGCCCACCAGCCCCTACCGGGAAACCCTCGTGAGGCTTCCCATCTCCCCTCCACACATAGAACCTGTCGGCAGCTGCCACCAATTCGTTCTCCCCGTCCCCGTCCAGGTCTGCCAGGACCGGAGAGGAGGAGATGTAATTCCCCAAGAACTTGTACCTCCCGAAGCGTCTGTACCTGTAGATGTGGGCTTTTCTCCCTCCGTAGCCGACCTCCCAGCCCCCCGAGGAGTTGACCAGGAGGAAGTCCCCATCCGGCCTCCCCTCGGCCAAGCCTGGGAAGAGGTCCGTGAGCCTGGATGGGGTGCCCGAGGCGATTACATACTCCACGCCCCAATCATCGAGGGTGAGGAGGGCATCCCCCGGCTCCTCTGGCAGCGACCAGGGGCCCAGGAGGCGCTCCGGGGGAAGGGCCGAGTAGTAGAGGGGGATGGGGGAATCGGAGAGGATGGACCCCTCCACCCCTTGGGCACCCACGAACTCCCCGGCCCTGGCCATGGGG
The DNA here is from genome assembly GCA_016207475.1 of Methanobacteriota archaeon. GTDB lineage: Archaea > Hydrothermarchaeota > Hydrothermarchaeia > Hydrothermarchaeales > JACQPM01 > JACQPM01. The sequence goes on from JACQPM010000109.1 coordinate 6,355, forward strand.
CCATAGAGGGACCCGAGGCCGTCGAAGAGCGGGAGGTAGTAAGGGAGGAGGATGAAGGAGGAGACCAGGGCCAGGGGGAGGAGCCTGGAGCGGGAGGTGGCGGCGAGGATAGCGAGGATGGCCGCGGGGAGGCTGAAATAACGGAAGGAGCCTACCCCGGCACCGGAGGCCGTCAGCAACCCCAGGAGGGTGAGGTGGAGGAAGAGGAAGGACGGCAGATAACCTCTGATGCGCCATCCTTGGACCAGGCCCAGGGCGTAGACGAGGGGGGAGGTGGCGAGGGTGTAGATGAAGATATTGCCAAGGCGCACCAGGGGGTCCGAAGCTACCGCGCCCTGGGAGGCCTCGTAGAGGACTACCAGCCCGCTTCTGGCCAGGAGGTCTTGTGGAAGTATATGGAGGGACCAACCCAGGGCAAAGAGTGCGGCCGGAAGGAGGACTATCCTCCTACCCCTGAGACCTGCCCCGGGGTAGAGGGCCAGGAAGAGAACGAGGAGCCAGGCCTCGTACCGGGTCAGGGAGGCGGCGAGGAGGACCAGGGCGATGAGGGGCGATCCGTACC
>JACQPM010000104.1 GCA_016207475.1 Methanobacteriota archaeon
ATATTTTTAAATCATCCATTGGTTTTCCAGTGCTTAAATCGATTTTTTGAAATTGAATTGTAATTATCTTATCTACATTTGGATCTGCCTTTTCTTTCTGTGAGTAGGTCTCAATATCGAAATAATACTCTGCCATGTGTATCTCACCCTTCACATCTCCAACTTCCCCAGCTGCCCCAGCACCTCCCCTTTGATCTCATCTGCCGACGGCAAATCCCTCACCAGCTTCCCGTCCCTGATGAGAGGCTTCAGGAGCGATTCCATGGGCCCTCCGCAGGAGCAGGTCTTGGGCCCCGCCTCCTTCGTGGGGACGACCTTGTGCTTGTGGCACTTGGTACAGCGGTAGACCTCCTTCTTCCCGCCCAGCTTCCCTCTCTTGGCGCAGGGCTTCCCCTCCATCTCGATGATGTCCATGGCGAAGTCCACGGTCTTGGCGCTGCTGATGGAGGTCCCGATGCCGAAGCCGTCCACGTTGTCCAGCTCCTTTATGGCCTCCTCGTCGACGCCGCCCGAGACGATGATCTTGACGTTTTTGAAACCTCTTATGTCCAGCTCCCACCTAACCTCCTCCGCGATGCGCCGCATCTTCCCGCGCCGGGAGCCCGGGGTGTCCAGGCGCACGCCCTGGAGCCCCTTGACCGCCTCGGCCGCCATCACCGCCTCGATCTTCTCGTCGTAGTAGGTGTCCACCAGCGCCACCCTGGGGACCTTCCTGTCTACGACCTCGTCAAAATATTGCCAGGCCCGCACCTGGTCCCCCACTGTTATGATCAGGGCGTGGGGCATCGTCCCCACGGCCTCGCGGCCTATGAGCTTCTCTGCGGCCACCCCGGAGAAGCCCTCGACCCCCCCGATGTACGCGGCCCTGTCGATCATGGGCGCGATGGCGGGGTGCATCCTCCTTATCCCGAAGCTCAGGATGCTCTTCTCCCCTGCCAGCTTCCTCAACCGGGCGGCCTTGGTCGTTATCCCCGAGGCCTGGCAGAGGAGCCCCAGAATGGGCGTCTCGAACTCGCAGAACTCCCTGTAGTTCCCCTCCACCCGCATCACCGGCTCCACGGGATAGAAGGCGGACCCCTCCGGCATGCAGTCTATATCGACCCTGTACCCGTCCATCAGGGCCGCCACCTCCTCGACCCCCGAGAGGACCCCCCAGGGGTAGTGGTTGGGGAGGGCGCTGGCCGTCACCTCGGCAACCACCCGCCTGTTTATGTCCTTCCTCTGGAGGACCTCCTTGGTCCTCAGAAAATATACGTCGGTGGTCTTCCCGGCCTTTATCTCCTCGGGCGTGGCGATGTGGAACTTGGGTCTCATCCCATCCTCCTCGCGATCTCCTCGGCCATGGCGGTGGTCGAGGCCTTCCCCCCCAGGTCGTAGGTCACGACCTTTCCCTCCTTCAGGACGGCCCTCACGGCAGCCTCGATCCTCCCGGCGCCCTCGGCCTCCCCCAGGTGGCGGAGCATCATGCAGGCGGAGAGGATCATGGCCGTGGGGTTCATTTTATTCTGGCCTGCGTACTTGGGGGCCGAGCCGTGGACCGGCTCGAAGACCGCCACGTCATCCCCGATATTTGCGCTGGGGGCCACGCCGAGGCCCCCCACGAGGCCGGCGCAGAGGTCCGAGAGGATGTCCCCGAAGAGGTTTGTGGTCACGATGAGGTCGTACTCCTCGGGCTTGAGGACGAGCTGCATGGCCATGTTGTCAACGATGCGGTCCTCGAATTTTATCTGGGGATACTCCCTGGCTATCCGCTGGGCGCACTCCAGGAAGAGCCCGCTGGTGGCCTTCAGGATATTGGCCTTGTGGACGGCCGTAACCTTCTTTCTCCCCTCCCTCCTGGCGTACTCGAAGGCGAACCTCACGATCCTCTCCGAGGCCTTCCTGGTCACGATGCTTATCGTCTCGGCGGCGTTGTGCTCCGGGTCCACGAAGTGCTCGACGCCTGAGTAGAGCTCTTCCGTGTTCTCCCTTACCATGACCAGATCCACACCTTTGTACCGGGAGGATACCCCCTCGAAGGACCTGGCCGGCCTCACGTTGGCGTAGAGGTTGAGGGCCTGCCTCAGCCCCACGTTCACGGACCTGAAGCCGGTCCCTATGGGTGTGGTTATGGGTCCCTTCAGCCCCACCTTGTTCCTCCGGAGGGAGTCCAGCACTGGTTCTGGGAGTGGAGTTCCGTACTCCTTCAGGGCCGCCTCCCCGGTCTGGACCTCCTCGAACTCGAACTCCAGGCCCGTGGCCCTGAGGACCAGGAGGGTAGCGGCCGTGACCTCCGGTCCTATTCCGTCGCCGGGGATGAGGGTGATTTTATAGACCATGGTCACTCCAGCTTGAAGTCTCCGTACCTCTTTATATGGGCTGCGAGGCCCCCGTCGGCCAGAATCCTGGTCATGACACTAGGCAGGGGGGCGAAGCTGAGCTCTATACCCTTGGTGACGTCCCTCACGACGCCTCCCTCCAGGTCCACCTCCAGCTCGTCCTTCTCGTCTATCTTGTCTGTATCGCAGACGACGGCCGGGAGGCCCACGTTGATGCAGTTCCTGAAGAAGATCCTGGCGAAGGACTTGGCAAGGACCGCCGAGACGCCGCTCATCTTTATTATGATGGGTGCGTGCTCCCGGCTGGAGCCGAGGCCGAAGTTCCTGCCCCCCACCACGAAATCTCCGGGCCTGACCCCCGGTGCGAAGTCCTGCCTGGCGTCCTCTAGGACGTGCTTCGCCAGCTCGTTAAGGTCGGACCTGAGGTGGTAGTACCTGCCGGGGGCTATGTGGTCCGTGCTTATGCCGTCGCCGAACTTCCATGCCTTGC
>JACQPM010000105.1 GCA_016207475.1 Methanobacteriota archaeon
CCAAGGCGGCTGCCGATATGGTCGACCACCTCAAGGGCTTCCTGGAGCTCGCCAGGACCGCCCTCGGGGCCGAGGAGATGGAGGAGAGGCCTATAGACCGGTGGCTCCGGGGGAGGTTCCAGGCGCACAACAAGAGGGCGGGGGAGGAGTACGAACAGTTGAGGGCCAGGTCCGCCTTCCAGGTGGCCTTCTTCGACGTCTGGAAGGACGTGAGGTGGTACCTCCGCAGGGGCAAGCCCAGCAGAGCAATGCTCCGAAGGGGCCTGGATATATGGGTGAGGCTCCTCTCCCCCTGCACCCCGTTCCTGGCCGAGGAGGCCTGGGAGCTCCTAGGGAAGGAGGGCTTCGCGTCCCTGGCCCCCTGGCCGAGGGTCGAGGAGGGGCTCGTGAGTCCTGAGGCTGAGCTCTGGGAGGAGGTCATAGCCAGGACGGCGGAGGATATAGAGAACATCCTCAAGGTGACGGGGATAAAGCCCAAGCGAATAGTCCTCTACACGGCCCCGGGGTGGAAGTGGGAGGTCCTGGAGGCGCTCCGGGGCCTGGAGAAGCCTGAGATGCGGACGGCGATGGCCAGGGTCATGGCCGTGGAGGGCCTGAGGAAGCGGGGGAAGGAAGTATCCAAGTACGTGGGGGAGCTCCTCAAGGACCCCTCCAGGCTCGCCTACCGGGCCAGGATAGACGAGGCCGCGGCCCTCCGGGACGCCCTGCACTTCTTCCAGGAGGAGTTCGGCTGTGCCGTCGAGGTGTACGGCCCCGAGGGGGAGGCCTACGACCCCCTAAAGAAGCGTGCCCAGGCGGCGCCCATGAAGCCGGCGATCTACGTGGAGTAGGCGGCGCCCATCGCCCTCCTCACCTCCCCCAGGACCCAGGGGGCGCAGACCAGCCCCAGGTACTCCCCGTCCCTGAGGGGGCAGACGGCTATCACGCCGTCCCCGTGCTCGGTGCAGGCCACCCCGCCCCGGCACGAGGCGCAGAGGGAGACCATGGCTTCCAGGATCTCCAGGTCCAGGCCCGTGGCCCTCGGCGAGGAGCCCAGGAGGAGGCCGTCCCCCCGGAACTTGACGGCGGCCCTGACCCCGGCCAGCCTGGAGAGGCCCTGGAGCTCCATCAGTTCACCCAGGTGGAGCAGGGTCCGGGGCCCAGGCCCAGGGTTATGGAGGTCCTCCCCACCTTGGCAGCGAACCTCTGGAACTCCTCCTCGGTCATGGCCACGCCCAGGGTCCCGAACCTCAGGTGTATGTAGCCGCCCTTGCACCGGAAGACCTCGATCTCCATCTTCTCCCTCGATTTAGGTCTCCCTAAATCTTCCCAATATATAAATATTTCGCCGCCCAGAAGCTATCCATGGATTTATCCCCCCTCAGGAACCCGATCCTGGACCTGCGCTACCTTCTCGACCGAGGTTATCGGAGGGCAACGGCCATCCGGGTGGTGGGTGATAGATATCGCCTGGGGAAGAGGGAGAGGAACATCCTCCTGAGGGCCGTCTTCTCCAGGCTGGAGGCCGGGGAGCACCGGAGGAGGCGCGTGGGGCCCGAGGAGGCGGAGGGGGAGGAGGTGGTGATAGACGGGTACAACGTCCTCATAACAGTGGAGGCCCTCCTCAGGGACGAGGCGTTCCTCTCCGACGACGGCTTCGTGAGGGACGCTTCCGGCGTCTACGGGAAGTACAGGAGGTCCAGGCAGACGGCCCTGGCCCTGGGGGAGATCCTGGGCTTCCTCAAGGCCCACAGGGCCAGGCGGGTGATCTTCTACTTCGACGGGCAGGTGAGCGGGTCCGGAGAGCTCTGTGCCCTGGTCCGGCGGATGCTGCGGGAGGCAGGGCTCTCGGGCGATGCCAGGACGGTGAGGAGCGCAGACGGCGCTCTCCTGAGGAATCGCAGTAAGATACTGGCCACCAGCGACAGCGCCATCATAGAGAGGGCCGAGAGGGTCCTGGACATACCTTACCACCTCGCTCCCCGAGGCACAAATTTAAGGACTACCGAGGGATGAGAGGATGCCATGATACTGCCCAGAGAGCCGGACATGGCCCTTTCGGCCGGCCTGTTCGTCATATTCCTGGTGGTGCTGCTGGGGCCTTTTCTGGTCAGGAGGATCGAGCACAACCTCGAGGCCTTCCTCCTCTCCATGGGCTTCCTGGCTGTCACCCTCGATGCCGCGCTGCTGACGGTGACAGCGGAGGCCGCCGACGAGATCCTGCCCAACTGGAACTTGAGGTTGGTCGAGAAGGCCATCGTAGACCCGCTGGAGATCACCCTGGCCGTCCTGGTGGCTGGGCTCCTCTTCCACTACGGTCGTGATAGGCTCGGGGGCCTTACGGATTCGATGCGCAAGAGGGTCCCGCTGAAGGCCTTCGTCTTCCTGATGGTCGTTGCCCTCGGATTTTTGTCGAGCATCATAACGGCCATCATCGCGGCGTTGCTCCTGGTGGAGATTGTGGGGGCTTTGAAGTTGGACCGCAGGACGGAGGTCAACCTGGTGATCGTCGCCTGCTTCGCCATCGGTCTGGGCGCCGCCCTGACCCCGGTGGGGGAGCCCCTCTCCACGATAGTTATAAGGACCAAGCTCCAGGAGGACTTCTGGTATCTCTTTCATCAGATCGGGAGATACCTAATCCCCGGTGTGATCGCCCTTGGGATCGTGGGCATGCTCTCCGTGGGGCGGAGGGAGGGGGCGGGAGACCCCCAGGCTCCGGCGGGGGAGAGGGAGGCCCTGGCCGATGTGGGGGTGAGGGCATTCAAAGTGTATATCTTCGTCATGGCCCTGGTCTTCCTGGGGACAGGCTTCACGCCCATAGTTGAGTGGTATATAAAATTCCTCGGACCCGAGGTCCTTTACTGGGTGAATACGACCTCGGCCATCCTGGACAACGCCACCCTCGCCTCGGCGGAGATCACCAGGGGCATGGCGCCGTTGCAGATCAACAGCGCCCTCATGGGCCTGCTCATCTCTGGCGGCATGCTGATCCCGGGAAATATCCCCAACATCATCGCGGCCAACAAGCTGCGCATAACAAGCAAGGAGTGGGCGAGGCTCGGGGTGCCCCTGGGAGCAGCGATGCTGGTGGTGTACTTCATGGTCCTGTTCGTATTGAAGGTTTAGGAGGACATATGTTCGAGAAGGTGTTGTTCCCCACGGATTTTTCTGAGCATGCCAAGAAGAACCTCGCGTGCGTGGGCGAGATCCCTGGCGTGAGGGAGGTAACGCTCCTCCATGTGGTCGATGCCACCCACCCTTCGAAGCTGGGATGGACCCACGGCCCCGAGATCGAGAACGCCAAGATCCGCCTGGAGGAGCAGAAGAAGCAGCTTGAGAGCCTTGGGCTGAAGGCCAAGGTGAAAGTAGATGTGATAACGGAGGGCGATATCCCAAGGGCGATTCTGGAGACGGCGGATAAAGAGAAGGCCTCTCTGATCGTGATGGGCGCCAGGGGGAGGAGCCTCATCCAGGGCCTCCTCCTCGGGTCCGTCTCCCTGAACGTCCTGCGCCATGCAAAGACGCACGTCCTGGTCATGCACTATAAATTGATAGAGAGTTTTGATGAGAAGCCGCTTGAAAAGTTCTGCTTGCGGATCTTCTCAAAGGTGCTTTGCCCCACCGATTTTTCTGAGCCTTCCATGGCCGCATTGTCCATTGTAAAAGGTTTGAAAGGAATTGGTGAGGTAGTGCTCGAGCACGTGGTCCACAGGGGCGAGACAGAGGAGGAGATAGAAGCCAATGTCAAGGAGGCGAAGAGGAGGCTTGAGGATATCGGGAGAGAGTTCAGCAGCGCGGGTCTGAAGGTGAAGACCCATGTCCATGTTGGAAGCCCCCCTGAGGAGATATGCTCCGTGGCCGAGGAGGAGGATGTCTCCCTGGTGGCCATGGGCAGGCACGGGAAGGGCTGGTTGAGGGAGCTCCTGCTGGGGAGCACGACCCAAGACGTGGCTAGGAATGGGAAGAGGCCCTTCCTCCTGGTCTACCAACCTCCGTAGAGCCTCAGGGCCAGGGGCTGTGGCAGGCCGCGGTCGAGGATGGCCCTGGCCACCGCGTCTATGTCGTACCCCACCCGGTCTATCTCCACCTCCCTTTCCTCCGTATCAAGGATGGCGTATGAGGCCCTGGGGTCTCCGTCCCTGGGCTGCCCCACGGACCCAGGGTTGAAGACGAGCCTCCCGCCCAGCCTCCTGATGAAGGGGACGTGGGTGTGCCCCAGGACGATGATATCGCGCCGCGTGTGGTCGAACATCTCCAGGAGCTGGTAGTCGGGGGCGTCCCCGTAGACGTACTCCTCCAGCGGGTTCTTCGGCGAGCCGTGGACCATGTAGATGGCGTTCTCGTAGCTCCTGGGGAGAGAGCGGAGATAGCCCAGGGAATCCTGGGTTAGATCCCTGGCCGTCCACTCGATGGCGGCTGCGGCGATGGGGTTGAACCAGGAGGTGTCGCCCGAGAGGACCGCGTAATCGTGGTTCCCCAGGATGGAGACGGCCCTGCG
>JACQPM010000106.1 GCA_016207475.1 Methanobacteriota archaeon
GAGGTGATAACCAGGACAAAGAACCCGGAGACCAGGGAGCTGGCCTTCTACGTCGACAGGCTCTACCACCTGGAGGACTTCATCCTGCCGGCCCTGGAAAGGGGGGAGAGGGTGGTGACAGATAGGTACAAGTACTCACAAATCGCCTACGCCTTCGCCAGATACCAGGGGCTGGAGATCTACCAGAGGATCCTGGAGCTCAACGCCCGGGTCCTGGAGCCTGACCGCGTCGTTTTCGTGGATGTGCGGCCGGAGGTGGCCATGGCAAGGAAGCCGAGGGTGATATCGGAGGCCAGGCCCTTCCTCAGGGAGGGCCAGGGGACCGTGGAGTTCTTGGAGACTGTCAGGAGGAGGTACCTCGAGATGAAGGGCCCCAACTGGGTGATGGTGAACGGGGAGAAGGGGGAGAAGGAGGTACTGGCGGCGGTCCTGGAGGCCCTGGGGTGAGTTGGTTAATCCTCCTCGCCCTCCTCCTTGCCATGCCCGGGGTCCACGCCGAGCGGACCCCCCTCCTCCTCTGGCGCTACGACACAGGGCAGGCTGTGAACGGGGTGGCGGTGACCGAGAACGGCACCGTCGTCGCGGCCGCCTACGAGAACGTGACCCTCTTCGAGGCCGGGGGCAGGCAGGTCGGGAACAACAACCTCCGCGATTTCATCGCGGCCCTGGCCTCCACCCCGGGGGGCGAGTACACGGCCGTGGGGACCGGGGAGGGGAAGGTCTACCTCTTCGACAGCAACCTGACGGTCCTCTGGAAATACCTGGTCATGCTCTCGCCCAGCGCCGTGGCCATATCCCGGGACGGGGATGCCATCGCCGTGGCCATGTCCACCCCCACCATCTACCTCCTCGACAGGAAGGGGGAGGTGGCCTGGAGGTACAAGGCCGAGAAGGTCCCGACCTCCATCGCCCTATCGTCCAAGGGGGACCTGATCGCTGTAGCCACCAAGGAGGCCGTCTACCTCCTGGACAGGTTCGGGAGCGATACATGGCTCTACAAGACCGGCGGCCCCGCTCGAGGGGTTGCCATGGACGGCCGGGGAAGGGTAGCGGTAGGAATAAACGCCTCGCTCCTCCTCCTGGAAGGGGGGAAGGAGGTCTGGAGGTACGATGTGGGAGGGCCGGTGAGGGCGGTGGCCATGACCGGGGGCGGGGAGTTCGTTCTCCTCTCCACTGAGGATAAGCTCTACCTCCTGGGCGGCAGCGGAAAGCCGGTGTGGGACGGGGATATAGGAGGGATATTATCCCTAGCCATCTCCCCCAACGGCAGCTACGTGGCCCTGGGGACCGACGACCACTTCGTCTACCTCGTCAGGAATGCGGAGCCGGCTGTTGCTGGCGCTCCAGAGTCCCCGGGAGCCGCCCTGAACGTGACCCTGAATGAGACAATCTTCAAGGGCGGACGAATCGGGGAGGAGGCCGAAGGGCTCTACGTCCTCGGGCGTCTCGTTCCCCAGGAGACCGTCCACAGGGCGCTGGTCGTCGCTGCTGTGGCGATCCTAATCTTCCTCTTCTTCCCCCGCCGGAGGAAAGATGAAGGATAGGGCCTCCCCGAAGGCCCTGTGCATGCTCTCACCGTAGCCCACCAGTACTATCCTCCCCAGCCTGTTCTCCTCCAGGAAGAGCTTCATCTCCATTACCATCGCCACCGCCGCCTCCCCCTCCGGCACCCCGCCCACCCCCGTCCCCATCCCAGGGAAGGCGATGGTCTTTATGCCATGCTCCCTGGCGCACTCCAGGGCGGCCCTCGTGGCCAGGGCCACGTTCTCGGTCCCTATGCGCTCCGCTGGCATGGCCATTGTAGGGGCGTGGATGACGTGGCGCGCCCTCAACCGCCCGCCGGTGGTCAGGACCGCGGAACCCACAGGGATGGGAGCTTTTGCTCTCGCCTCCTCCTCTATCTCCCGGCCGCCCTTCCTCCTTATGGCTAGGGCCACACCTCCCCCCATCACCCCCAGGGAGTTGGCGGGGTTGACGATGGCCTCCACGTCCATCTCCGTGAGGTCGCCCATCAAGACCTCCACCTCGCACTCCCGGTAGCGCGTCCTAACGCCGGGCATAAAGGTGGCCCCCGACGGCGGCAGCGGCCCCGATGGCTATGATGGCAGGGTCGTGGAACCAGAGGCCGTAGACGAGGGAGGGTATCGCCACCATGTGGGGGAGGACCAGGAGGAGGCGGGCCATGGGTATGGGTCGCGCCAGGAGCGTATAACCTTTACGCTGGGAAGGAGAACGTCGGGGCTGGTGTCTGCGCACATATTTACCACTAAATTGGCCACGATTTTTCAGCCGCGGAGACTTACCTTCCCTCCAAATGCTTATAAAGAGAGGTCGTACAATATTGATTCTTGACGGGATATCCCATGGGATATCTCAAGGTGAAGAATGTTCGAGCCTACCTGGCGGGGGCGCCCCCTGCGGGTCTTCAGGAGGGCGGTGATGCAAGAGCTGGTGGAGCTGGGGATGGACCTCTGGGATGTGGTAGATATTCTGGAAGGAGGATTCGACTGCCCCCGGAGCCCCAGGAGGGAAGGAGTCTACGAGAGGTGCGTCAAAAGAGGGAGGAAGACAGTGAAGGTCGTGGTGGAGGCTGGCGAGGAGGCCCTGCCGGAGAAGAGGATATCGATCTGGATACTGCGTCACGTGGGCGAGTTTGGGAAGCTGGAAGGAGGTGACGAGGAACGATGAGCGAGTACGGAAAGATGATCTGTCCCGGCGATAAGGTGGAGATGGAGAAGAAGACCTTCCACATGGAAGGTTTCGAGGTCAGAGGCTGGCGCTGCCGTAAGTGCGGTGAGGAGGCCTTCCACGGGGAGGATGCCGAGATATACCTCCTCCACAAGAAGCTCCAGAAGGAGCCTGCCAAGGCCAAGGTCGGGGTCCTGGGGAAGAGCACGGTCCTCAGGATAAAGAAGGAGATAGCGGAGGCCCTGGGCCTCAAGAAGGGGACCGAGGTAGAGGTGAGGATCGAGCCGCCCAGGAAGGTCGTTATAGAGATCATCTCTTAAGCCATGATAATTACGTCGGGGCTGGGATTTGAACCCAGGCGGGCTTTTGGCCCATCAGCTTAGCAGGCTGACGCCATACCGGGCTTGGCTACCCCGACTCTTGGCAGGCGCGCCCGGAGGTGGATACCTCTCCAGGGGCATGGTTGCCGGGCCCGAACTCAACCCCGCTCCCCCGCAAGCACCGGGAGCTCCACCCACCGCTGCTCCCTTCCGGGCCTGATGGATTCGATGGATTGGGCCGTTTAACCCCGGCCTTCGGGTCGGGGTCCCGACCGCACCGATCCTGCGGGACGAGGTCTCACCGCCATGGCCTGGGCCAAGGCCCCTCTTGAGAATATCGCCCTCTGGGCTTCGACCCCTGCGTGTCGGCGATCTCAGGTAACAGGGGACGCCGGACCCCCCGGTCTAGCCTGCCGTGAGACTTATCGCCTCCCTGCTATTTCAACTTTGCGCCGGGTGATGGAGGCCTCGACCCGCATGAAGACGGGGCCCCTGATGTCTATCACCCC
>JACQPM010000112.1 GCA_016207475.1 Methanobacteriota archaeon
ACCATACCCCGGTCCATGGAGGCGGTGGGGGCGGTGGTGGCGAAGGAGGGCGGGATAGTGGCCGGCCTCGAAGAAGTAGAACTTCTCCTCGGCCGCTTGGGGCTCAAGACCTCCTCGCGCTACAGGGACGGCGATACGATCCCAAAGGGGGCGGTGGTCCTGCGGGTCCAGGGAAGGGCCAGGGTTATCTTATCCTCGGAGAGGGTCGTCCTCAACCTCCTGATGCGGATGTCCGGCGTGGCCTCCCATACCCGCAGGTTCGTGGAGAAGGCCAGGGGCGTGACCATAGCCGGGACCAGGAAGACGACCCCGGGCTTCCGACCCTTCGAGAAGAAGGCCATCGCTGTTGGGGGAGGAAATCCGCACCGCTACGCCCTGGACGACGGCATACTGATCAAGGACAATCACTTGGCCCTGGCTGGGCTGGAGGAGGCGATAAAGAAGGCGAAGAGGGACTTCACCAAGAAGGTCGAGGTGGAGGTCTCCAGCACCAGGGACGCCGTCAGGGCGGCTGAGCTGGGAGCCGATATCATAATGCTGGACAACATGCCGCCGAAGAGGGCCGGGGATGCGATAAGGGCGCTGGAGAGGCGGGGGCTCCGGAAGAGGGTGACAGTGGAGGTCTCGGGGGGGGTGACCCTGGATAACCTCGCCAGGTACGCGGCCCTCAAGCCCGACGTGATCTCTGTGGGCCCCCTGACCACGGGCTCCCGGTGGCTCGACATGTCCATGCGGGTGAGGAAGAAGTAGCTTCTCAGGGACCAGCCAGGCTCTGCCAGACGGTGAGAGCCACGATCAGAACGATGACCGCATAGAGGAGCCGCTCCTTCAAGGGGCGCCTGATCTCCCTCCCGACCCTACCGGCGTACCGCCTGTGGAAGGGCTCGTAGATCCAACGCCCCAACCCCTTCTCCCGCTCCTCCTTGAACTTGACCAGGCCCAGGCACCCGTGGTTCTCGGGGAGGTGGTGTCTCCCGCAGAACCTCTCCCCACAGAACTTGCAGGTGAATGGCATTGATACTTGCGAAGAGCATTGGGCACAGAGGACCGTCAATCCTCCCTCCTCCTGGCCCTCTTCACTTTGACGGGCTCCTCCCGGTAGAGCTCCCGCCTCCTGGCCTCCAGCAGCTCCGGTTCCTTGCCCAGGAACTCGGCTGCCGTTACGAGCCTTATCCCCCGCTCCTCCGCCTTCTCGAAGGCCGGGGCTATGCGCTCCCGCCACTTGAGGTCCCTGAGGAGGTGGTGGTCCACTATCAGGCACTCGACCTTGCGCTCCTCCAGCACCCGCACGATATTGTCCACCGCCCGCTCGAGGCTAGCCTGCGAGTACCTGAAGCCGAGCATGTAAGAGAGGGGCCCGTCCAAATAGACGACCCTGGGCCTCTCTTTGAGGATGAACTCGATCTGGTCGTCGACGCTGGGCCCTTCCACGTCGGAGGTGTGGAGGAAGGACTCGTCACCCCTCTTGACGAGGGCCTGGACCACGTAGCCCAGCTTATCATTGGTCCCGTGAAAGACCGGCGGGGAGAACTTTATGACGGTCTTGCCGAAACGGAATTCTCTCCCGTCTGCGTACTCAATCCTCTCGGGAAGGCCGCCGAGCTGCTCTAAGAGGAACCGCGCCCTCCCTTTCTGGCTGTAGTTTATCCTCTCGGTGGGGTGCTTGACGAGGACCACTTTGCCCTTGAATATCTCCTGGTCCATGGGGTCGTGGTGGTCGTAGTGGTAATGGGTGATGATCAGGAGATCTGCCCTGGCGGCGTGCCTCTTTATAGCCTCCCAGTGCGCCTCCATCCTCCGGAACTCCGCGGGATGGGGAGGGAGGCCATATCTACTCGGCCCCAGGGCCACGCCAGGGTCTATCAGGATGCGGCACTCGGGCGTCTCCAGGTATGTGGCCATGGACCTCGTACCGAGGGAGTCGGCAGCGAGGGGCACGATCTCCACGTCAGAAGCTCCTCCTCACCAGGAAGTTGGCCAGGGTACCGAGCTTCTCCGTGGAGGCGTTCCGCAGTCTTATGACCTTCAGGTCCTTGAAGGCCAGGGCCTCGAACCGCTCCGCCACCCCCTGGGAGTACTTCTTGGCCCCTGCCCTCTCCAGGACCCGGAGGACCTTCCCCACGTCCCCCTTGGTGGGCCTCTTCTTCCCGTAGATCCCTCTCAGGACCTGCCTGTCCTGCCGCCCGGCCTTCTGGAAGGCGTAGAGGACGGGAAGGGTCTTCTTCTTCCTGAGGATATCGCTCCCTATGGGCTTCCCGGCCTTCCCCTTCTCACCCCAGATCCCTATGATATCGTCCCTGATCTGGAAGGCTATGCCGATGTTCTTTCCGAAGTCCCTGAAGTGCCCTATGAGCCCCTCGTCCTCCGTAGCTAGGGAAGCGCCCACCAGGGTGGAGGCCTCGATGAGGGCCCCGGTCTTCCTGGAGATCATGTCCAGGTACATATCGACCGTCACATCGGTGGCCTCCTCGAAGCTCATGTCCAGGTACTGGCCCTCGCAGAGGCGCATGATGGTACGGTTCAGGATCGCCAGGACTTCCACGATCTTCTGACTGGTGACGTTGGCGTCCTTCAGCCGCAGGGCCGCCAGGTTGGCCATGACGTGCATCCCGTCCCCGACGTTTATCGCCTGGGGTATGCCCCAGAGTTTCCAGACGGTGGGCTTGTGCCTCCGCTCCTCGTCCATGTCCTCTATGTCGTCGTGGATGAGGGAGAAGTTGTGGATGAGCTCTATCGCTGCGGCTGCCGGGAGGGCCTTGGTGTAGACCCCCGAGAGGGCCTTGTAGGTGAGGAGGCAGATGGTGGGGCGGAAGCGCTTCCCCCGGTACTGGGGCGCCTCCCTCAGGCTTTCGTCCAGCCACCCCAGGTGGTACTTCATCATGGCGTAGAGGGGCTCTGGGAAGTCGTGCCCCCGGAAGACCTCTTTTATCTCCCGGTCTATCATCTCCAGGTGCTCGTTAAGTATCTCCTCGACGTTCAAGAAGAGGCCCCCTACCGACCCAGATCCTCCACGATCCCGACGTTGAGGAGGGCCTTCACGGGCCTGTTGCCTATCCCCTTGATCCCCTTCTTGTCTATCATCACCACGGCGGCCAGGGGGGTGGCACCCAGAGACTCCATGAGCTCCATGGTCTCCCTCAGGGTTGTGCCGGTGGTGGCTATGTCGTCGACGATGACCACCCGCTTGCCTTTCACGTCAGCGAAGTTGGAGAGGGTGGAGCCCGCCTCCTTCTTCTCCTCTTCCGCGGGCTCCCACAGGTGCTTCTGGGGCTTCACGATGCAGAGGGAGGCGTTCAGCTCCCCGGCGATGATGGTGGCTAGGGGGATCCCGCTGGTGGCAATGCCGGCGATGACGTCCGGGAGGGGGAGGTCGTTCTCCTTCAGGGTCTGCCTTATGAGCTCCGCCATGCCCAGGGAGATGTGCCGCAGGATGCCTGGGCTTGAGCCTATGGTGGACCACTCCACGTATATGTCCCTCGGGATCTCGGCCCTCTCCTCGATATCGTGGGTCACCAGCCAGAGGGCCGTCTGGCGCGAGAGGTTGAGCTCGTCCGCTATCTCTCCAGTCGTGAGCCCCTTCTTCTTCAGCTCATGAGCCATCTTTATCAGGTCAGCGATCTGCCTCATAACTTCCTTCCCTTCCTGGCGACCCTGACCAATTCAGAGCCGCAGATCTCGCATCTCTTCTCCGTATACTCGGAGTTATAGAATCTACCGCACCCCTTACATATATTTTTCCATCTCAGGATCCTCTTTATCCCCCCCTCCGCCAGGGGGGTGTAGGGGATGCCGAGCTCCTGGGCCACGTTCTGGATATCGTAGTCGTCCGTTGCCAGGGTACCGCCCACCGAGAGGGCGAGGGCCAGGAGCTTCACGTCGGTGAGGGAGAGAAGGGGGGTATAACCAGAGCGCAACGCCACCTCCTTCACCTTCGCCAGATCCTTCTCTGAAGGTTCCTGGAGCCGCAGAGACCCTTCCCCCACCCTGAGTTCCAGGAGGAGCCTTTTGCCCTCATCCCTGACTTCTTGGAGCACCTCTGGGACGGTGAGGTACTCCCCCTCCTGGGGCAGGAAGCCTGCGATGAGGGCGGAGGCGTCCAGGATCAGAGGTCTCGCCAAGTCCCGAACCTCTCCCTTATCCGGCCGTAGAAGTCCTTCCTCAGCTTGACGAAGAGGGCGTTCCTGCCCGAGGAGGTGAAGATGACCTCCCCTTCGGGGGCCACCATGCCCTTGTGCTCTCCGTCCACCACTATGGTCGCCTCCCCCTTGGACTTGAGCAGGCGGACCTTGATCTCCGAGCTGGAGGGGACTATGATGGGTCTTATGCCGGGCTCGAAGGGGCAGATGGGGGTCACCACGAGCCCCTCCACCCTGGGGTCCAGGATGGGCCCGCCGGCAGAGTAGGAGTAGGCCGTGGAGCCCGTAGGGGTGGAGACGATGACACCATCGGCCCTGAGGTCCTGGACCACCTCGCCGTCCACCGCCACCTGGAGGTGGAGCATCCTCACGGGCATGGAGGATATGACCACCGCCTCGTTGAGGGCCTCCCCTACCTCGCGCCCGTTGAGCCTCACGGCGAGCTTCCTCTTCGCTTCCACCGTGTAATCCCTCTTCAGGACCCTCTCCAGGGCCTCCCGCCAGTCCTTCGGCTGGATCTCCACAAGGAAGCCCATGGTCCCGAAGTTTATCCCCAGGATGGGTATCTCCTTCCCTGCGGTCTTGGCCACGGTCTTGAGGATCGTCCCGTCGCCCCCCAGGAGGACGATGAGGTCCGCCTCCACCTCCTCCAGCCTGGGGCCCCTCACCCCGAGCCTGGCGGCACTGGCCTCCTCTACCTCCACCTCCACCCCCCTGGCCGCGAGGTACTCCCGTATCTCCCGCCCCAGGGCCGTGGCTTCCTCCAGGTCCTTTACCACCAGGCCTACCTTCATTGCACATAGACTCTCCTCCTGGATTTAAATAACCTCCCGCGTGCGGTCAGGCATGCGCCGCTGGGAGAAATACAAAAGTTTATATTGAGAACGCCCTCTCTTCATCTCTTGGAGATTTCATGAGCACCAGAGCGGCTGATGTGAAGGAACTGAGGGAAGGGAAGTTTGTTGTTATTGATGGGGAGCCTTGCAAGGTGATGTCGATCCAGACTGCCAAGACCGGGAAGCACGGCTCCGCCAAGGCCAGGGTGGATGCTATCGGCCTCTTCGACGGCCAGAAGAGGTCCCTCGTCAGCCCCGTGGAATCTAGCTGTGAGGTCCCGCTCATAGAGAAGAGGTCGGTCCAGGTGATCGCCTTCATGGGCGACAAGGTCCAGCTCATGGACCTGGAGACCTACGAAAACTACGAGCTCCCCATGCCCAAGAAGGGAGAGATCGAGGGCGACCTCGTTGAAGGGTGCGAGGTTGAGGTCCTCCAGACCATGGGGAGAAGGAAGATCCTGAGGGTAAGGTAGTGGACCTCTTCACCTCGCCCTCCACCTTCGGGAGGAGGGAGCTGGGCCTCAAGGACGCTAGGTACGCGGTCCTGGGGGTCCCGTACGACAGCAGCGAGAGTTACCGCTCCGGCTCCAGGTTCGCGCCCAACGCCATAAGGGAGGCCTCCAGGGAGATCGAGGACTACGACCTCCTGGAGGACTATGATCTCCTCAAAATAAAGCTCTGCGACCTGGGGGACGTGGAGGTCTCCTTCGGGAACTTCGAGGAGACCTCGAGGCGGGTGGAGGAGACCGTTGGCGGTATCCTGGAGGCAGGCGCGATGCCCTTGTGCATAGGCGGAGAGCACACCATAACCTACCCCGTCCTGAAGGCCTACAAGGAGAGGCCGTTCTACCTGGTCTACGACGCCCACATGGACTTTAGGGAAGACTATCTGGAAAATCGATTCTCCCATGCCTGCGTGACGCGGCGGGTGGGGGAGCTGGTGGGCTACGAGAACATCCTCGTCGTGGGGGTGAGATCGGCCCTGAAGGACGAGTTCGAGGACATAAAAGGGTTGGGGGTTAAGTATATCGACTACAACTCCTGCGACGGCGATCTAGCCGGGAAGATTGCTCGGGTGGTGGATGGCCGTGATATCTACCTCTCCATCGATGCCGACGTCTTCGACCCGAAGGAGACGGCCGGCGTCTGCAACCCGGAGCCCCCGGGCCTCACCTTCCGGGAGTTCGTCTCGTCCCTGGACTTCCTCAAGCAGGTGAACCTCAAAGGGATGGACTTCGTGGAGATCTCGCCCCTCTATGACAGCTACGCCCAGATCCTGGCGGCAAAGGCGATATTCAAGGTGCTGCTGAAGTATGAGAGAGGGCGTGGGCGATGAGTAGTAATGGATGAATCGTTCTCAAAGAAGACTATCGCACTGTTCTTAGGATGTGCCATTGTTATAACGCTGCTTATACGGAGCGGCCTCCAAGAATCGATGGCATTTTACCAAATTTTCTTGCTGATTGTCTTTTTAGGCTTAGTAATAGCTGGACACATTTATGTATGGCAGAAATTGCGCTCGAAAAAGGGCATAGTTTTAGTATTATACTTCATATGGGCCATAATATTCATAGGGATAATTTTTCTGAAATCGATGGCACTTATCGAGATCTTCGAGATATTTGTCTTTCTAAGCCTCATAATATTGGGGCAAATTTACATTTACTTGATACATCTAGAGTCTCCCCAGAATCGTTAGTACCTTCCCCCACACCTCCCTGGGGCCCCTCCCGAAGACCCTGACCATGGGCTCCTTCCCGACTGCGCCCAGGTCGTAAATAACGTCTGGGACGCGGCCGAGGGTCTTGATGGCCTTCCGGGTGCCCCACTCCATGGTGCTGACGGACCTCGGCTCCTCCGCCCTGGAGAAGCTGGAGACCTGGAGGCCCTTGCACGCCCGGAGCACGTCCTTGCCGTACCGGATGTTCATGGCCGAGCGGATGGCGGGATCGAAGGCCATGGCGGTGAGGGTGAGGGTGGCCACGTGCTTGGAGGCGCCGAAGGCCACGCCGCCCACGGCCCTGACCTCATCACCCACCCTGACTATCCTCCCCCTCACGGCGGCCACATCCCCGGGCCCCCTGGCGTTGGGCAGGGCGTAGGCGATGTTGGAGCCCACTTCAGGGATGAGATGACTCAACCGCTTCTCCCTCTCCATCTCCGCCACCACCCCTCTCAGCTCCTCCAGGATCAGCGCCCGCCCGGCGGCGGCCGTGGGGTTCACGACCCTCCGCCCCTTCCCCGGGCTGTAGGCATCAGCGATGGCCCCGGTGACGAACTCCTTGGCCTCCTTCACGGCCGGGAGGAGGTCCTTCCCCAGGGCCAGCTGGGCGGCGATAGCCGCAGCGAAGGTGCAGCCGGAGCCGTGGGCGCTGTAGGGCAGCCGTTTGGTCCTGAGCTCGTGGAAGGCGCCGTCCAGGTAGAGTACGTCAGTGGCATTCAGGTGCCCCCCCTTCACCACCACGTTGCATCCGCACTCGGCTATGGCCTGGCATGCCTTCCGCATGTCCTTTGTGCTTTTTATCCTGATGCCGGACAGGGCCTCGGCCTCCGGGATGTTGGGCGTGGCCAGGAGGGCCCTGGGGAGGAGGCGCTCCTTCAGGGTGTCGAGGGCATCCTCTTCCAGGAGCCGCCCCCCTGCCTGGGCCGCCATCACCGGGTCCACCACCAGCGGGAAATCCCCTATCTCCTTCGCGACGACCTTCACCAAATCTCCGGAGTAGAGCATCCCGGTCTTGGCCGCCCTGATCTCGAAGTCTGCCTTGAGGGCCTTCAGCTGGGCCCTCACGAAATCCACCGGCACCTCGAAGACCTCCTCGACGCCCCTGGTGTTCTGGGCCGTGAGGGCCGTGATCACCGAGAGGCCGTGGACCCCCAGGGCGGTGAATGTCTTCAGATCCGCCTGAATCCCGGCGCCGCCGCCCGAGTCGGAGCCCGCGATGGTGAGGGCGATCATGGGGCCCCCACTTTCAGCCTGATCACCAGGACCGGCACCTTGGCGTGGTCCACCACCCTGCTGGCCACGTCCCCGATGAGGTACTTCTCCACCCCCAGGGGCGAGTGGGCCCCCACTA
>JACQPM010000110.1 GCA_016207475.1 Methanobacteriota archaeon
GCCGACAGGATCGGTGCCGATGCCTTCGGTGAGGACGCTGCCGATGCTCTGAGGAAGATCAAGGAGCTGGCCACCAAGTTGCCGAAGAAGTAGAGGAGAAAAAAAGAAAGGAGGATAAAAAATGGCTACCTTTATGTCTAAGTTAGTGGGACAGATGACCCACAGAGAGCGGCTCTTCGAGGCGGCCCACAAGAGGACCCCCGATATGATCCCGGTCTGGCCCTACATGGTCAACTACAACGCCAGGCAGTGGAACATATCCATGAGGCTCTACAACACTGACCCCATCTTCACCGCCAAGGGCGAGCTGGCGTCCTTCTACAAGCACAGGCAGGACGGCATTGGCGGCTTCAGGTTCGTGGGCCAGGGCGCCTGCGAGATGGGCGCGAAGGTTCTCATCCAGGAAGATCTGGAGCCCCTCTGGGACCAGGACAACCTGAGAGTGAAGGACCTAGTCAAGGATACTGAGACCCTCGAAGTCCCAGACCCATACACCGCTGGCCCCTTCATGAGCCTCGTCACTTCCTCCAACCAGATGGTCATTGAGGAGGTCAGGCGCAGGGGTATCGACGTCAGGCTCCACGGCAGGGTCATGGGCCCATTCACCGTGGCCACCTTCCTCAGGGGCATCGAGGCCTCGATGTTCGACATCGTCGAGAGGCCGAGCGAGTACAAGAAGCTGACGAAGATCTGCACTGAGACGGAGACCGTCTTCGGGAAGGCCCAGATCGATACTGGCGCTACCACCCCATGGATCTCGGAGCCCAACTCCAACTCGGACTTCATCAGCGGCAAGCAGTGGGACGAGTTCGTCCTGCCAACCCTGCAGGCCTGCCACGGTGCCTGGCACGAGCACGGTGCCGACTGGACCATGCAGCACCAGTGCGGCGACTCCACCATGAACAGGGACTCCCTGGCCAAGAGCGGGTGTGATACGGTCTACCCAGACTCCTGGAAGTGGCTCCCGATCCATGAGTACGTCGCCACCATAGGCAAGAAGGTCTGCATCGGCCTCAGCCTTGAGATAACAGACACCCTCCTCCTGGGCACCCCAGAGGACTGCAAGGAAGAGGGCAAGCAGCTGGCCTGGATGTACGGGCCGAAGCAGCAGGCGAACAAGAGCGCTTGTATCTTCACGTCCGGTTGCGAGATCGCGCCAGACATGCCGGACGAGAACCTGGACGAGATGATCCACGCGCCCAAGGAGTTCGGTGTCTACCCGATAAAGCCGAAGTGGTAGGGAAACCTACCATTTTTTCTTTTTCGAGGTAGAGAACCAAAGATTGGAGGTGTGCTGCGATGGCAGACAATTACAAGTGCAAGAAGTGCGGTATGATTTGGAACGTCCAGAAGTCGGCCAATGTCCCGATGCATTGCGACCAGCCGATGGTCTTCCAGCCTAGCAAGGCGACCAAGTAGAGCCGTATAAGGAGGGCAATCGCCCTCCTTATCCTATCTTTTTATCACGTCTTCTCTTCCAAATATTTATAAGCCCCATCTCCTCTACTTAGGGAGGAAGGGTAGGGCATGTCTTCCATTGAGAAGCGAGAACATCCGGGAGATACCTTCATCGTCCTCTCGAAGGACGCCAAGAGGTTCAGTAAGAAGGAGTCTTACAGGATAAGCATAGAGGCGGGTCAGTTCTTGGTAAAGACCCTGAAGAGCACCCTGGGCCCTACAGGGATGGACAAACTGCTCGTGAGCAGCGGGGGGAGCTATACCGTCACCAACGACGGCTTCACCATCGCCGATACCCTGGACATAGAGCACCCTATAGGGAAGGCCTTGGTGGAAGTGGCTAAGACCCAGGACGACGAGGTGGGTGATGGCACCACCACGGCCGTAGTCATGGCCGGGGAGATGCTGGGGAAGGCCTCCCAACTCCTGGAGGCGGGCTTCCACCCAAACCTCGTCATCGACGGCTACGGGACAGCCATCCAGGCGGCCCTGGAGACTCTCGACGCCCTGGCCTCAGAAGTGGGGCCTGAGGAGATCCCTATCCTTGAGAAAATAGCCGCTACAGCCATGACCGGCAAGTACGTGGAGGCCCAGAAGCAGCTCTTGGCACGGCTCTGCGCCCAGGCCTCCAGGGGGGTGGCGGAGCTTGGGGAGGAGGGGCTCCACGTATCCATGGAGAGGATAAAGTTTGTCAAGGCCCTGGGGCGGATGGAAGAGACGGAGCTGGTCGACGGGGTGGTGATAGGGAACGAGAGGTCCCATCCGGCCATGCCCTTGAGGGTGGAAGGCGCCAGGATAGCGCTCATCGGCAACCATCTGGATGTCCAGTTCCTCCAGAACGTCAGCTCAGAGATAAGGGTCTCTACCCTCGCGGAGCTGCGGGCCCATACGGGGGTGGAGGTGGAGATCTCCCAGAGAAAGGCAGATCTGATAAAGGCGACAGGGGCCAATGTCCTCCTCTGCGGCGGGCGCGTGGGGGAAGATATCCTCCATCATTTCACCAGGGCCGGGATATACGTGGTCGAGTCGGTGATAAAGCCGGACCTCCATAAACTGGCCAGGGCCACAGGAGGCGTCATAGTCACAGAGGTGGAGAACCTCCGGGCGGAGGACCTGGGGAAGGCAGGGGTTGTGAGAGAGAGGGAGGTGGGGGGTGAGCGGTATACATTCGTAGAGGGGTGCGACGGTGCCAAGGCCGTAACCCTCTTCCTGCGAGGTTCCGCAAATTACATCCTAGACGAGATCGAGAGATGCGCCGTGGATGGCGTCTCGGTAGTGGCCGCTATCCTCAGGGACGGAAGATACCTCCCCGGGGGAGGGGCCACGGAGGTGGAGCTGGCCAGATCCATAAGGAAGAGGGCGAGGTCCATAGGGACAAAGGCCCAGCTTGTCTTGGCAGCCTTTGCCGATGCCCTGGAGTCCATCCCAAAGGCCCTGGCCGAGAACTCGGGCTTCGACCCTATCGAGAAGCTGTTGGCCCTCAGAGTTGCCCATGAGAAAGGGGGGAGCTGGTTGGGGCTCGACCTGATCACAGGCGGGATCGTCGATACCAGAGATGCGGGTGTGGTGGAGCCCTATAGGGTGAAGGCCCAGGTCCTGAAGTCGGCCCTGGACGCTGTCACAGCGGTCCTGCGGGTCGACGAGATGATCGTAGACGGAGGGCGGAGGGACGATGGCGCCCCACCGGTCGCCAAGGTGGTCGAAGAGGGGAAGGGGGAGCAGGGAGAGAGGGGGAGCGAGGGAAGAGTCCGGTGAGTAAGGTCTCTGTAGGCCCCTTCCACGTGGATCTCGGCGGGGTACGGGTGCCAGTGGAGAGGGCCCTGGGCGAGTGTGTAAGGACCTTCTTCGAGAGATACCCTGTGGAAGGCACCGTCCTGGAGGTGGGCTCTGGCACGGGCTTCCTCTATTCCCACCTCCCGGCCCCCATGGCCCGGGGCTGGATACAACTCGAGAAGAACAGACTCTTCCTCGAGGAGGCCTTGAGAGACCGAAAGATGGACGGGGCCCGAGGGTTGCTGGGGAGCGCCTACACCCTGCCCTTCGGGGACGGTTCTCTGGACGCAGTATGTGGCTATACCTCCTTCGACTCCTTCTTCGATCTCCCAAGGGCCGTAGGGGAGGCTGCAAGGGTCCTCAGGCCGGGGGGACGGTTCTTCCATCTCCTGGATCTGAGGCCCCACAGCAATGTGGTGGAGCTATCTCCGGAGGAGATAATCAGGCTGGAGGCCCTGACCAGCCAGGGCCATGGGAGAGGGGTATCGAGGACCTATGAGTTGGGCTGGGAGCGGGAGAGGGCCTTCGAGGCAAAGCTGAGGAGGGAGCTGGAGGTCCGCGGCTTCAGGTCCATCGAGGCAGGCGAGATAGAGGGACGAGTCCTTAAGCGGAAGCTGGAAATCCACAGAGCCCAGGACTCGACCTTCTCGGATGCGGTCCTCTTCAGGTTCGACATGGGGGATGTGAGGGCATACGCCATCCCTTTCCCGTTAAATATACCTTACCGCCTGCTCATGGATAGGGTCTTGGAGTGGGCCAAAGTCAGGTACGTTACTGCCGAGAGATTCCATATTTGAGTATGTTATCCTTCATTTGTACTATAAAAAGTGATTTAAATGAACAGCTTGAAGGGCGCAGGCGGGGTTGAGAGTCTCGGGAGCCAGTTGAGGAATCCCATCAGGACCCTCATCATGGACGGACTGATCGAGAACATACC
>JACQPM010000113.1 GCA_016207475.1 Methanobacteriota archaeon
GGTACAAGGCCCTAGCCCTCGTGGTCCTGGTTATATTGGCCCTCTGGCACTTCGAGCTGGGCCCCTTCGAGGCCGGGAGCAACCTGCCCATCGAGGAGAAGGTCCTCCTCTTCGTGGAGACCTTCAACGGGAACGGCTATCTGGTGGAGAACGCCCATGCCTTCCGGGAGAACTACACCTATCGCCTGGAGGTCATCGATGGGGACAAGGTCATCTACAGAAACCACTTCTTGGTGCAAGACGGCAAGCTGACCTTCGCCCAGGGCACGACCTACCAGAAGCTAGTGGCCGTGGACGCCCGGGATGTGGACGACCTCATAAGGCATGTGACGCGCGACGACCGGCTGAGGCTGGCCGTGGATGCGATGAGGTACGGCCTCTAGATGTTCAGGCTCATCCACAGGGACAAGAAGACAGGGGCCAGGGCTGGGCGGCTCTACACGAGGCACGGCATTGTCGATACACCGGCCTTCATGCCCGTGGCCACGAAGGCGGGGGTCAAGACCCTCTCCTCGGAGGAGGTCCTGGAGACGAAGGCCCAGGCGATCATAGCCAACGCCCTCCTCCTCTACCTCAAGCCGGGGGTGGAGGCCGTCGAGGAGGCCGGTGGGCTCCACGGGTTCATGCATTGGCCCAGGGTCATATTCACCGACAGCGGCGGTTTCCAGGTCCTCAGGAAGGGCCTCTTCCAGGGCGTCAGCAAGAGGGGCATAACCTTCCGCTCACCCTTCGATGAGAGCAGGCACCTCTTCACCCCCGCGCTCTGCGCGGAGGTCCAGGCCCGCCTGGGGAGCGATGTGGCCATGGCCCTCGACGACTGCCCGCCCTACGGCACCGGCCAGGAAGCGGCTGGGAAAGCGGTGGCTAGGACCGCCAGGTGGGCGGAGGAGTTCAAGGCCTCTGACAGGGGGGAGCTCTTCGCCATCGTCCAGGGGGGGGTCTACCGGGACCTGAGGGAGGAGAGCGCCAGGGGGCTGGTGGAGATAGGCTTCGATGGGTACGGTATAGGCGGACTGAGCATAGGGGAGCCGAAGGCAGTGATGTTCCGGGTCCTGGAGGAGACGGTCCCCCTCCTCCCAGAGGGGAAGCCCAGGTACCTCATGGGCGTCGGCTCCCCCCGGGAGCTCCTGCGAGCGATAGCGCTGGGCATCGACATCTTCGACTCCGCCTTCCCCACCAGGAACGCGAGGCACAACGCAGCCTATACCTGGTCAGGGAGACTGAACCTCTCCAAGGGGAGGTACTCCAGGGACCGGCAGCCCATAGAGAGAGGGTGCCGCTGTGGTGCGTGCAGGAATTATTCGAGGGCCTACATAAACCACCTCCTCAAGGTCCAGGAGGGGTTGGGGATGCGCCTCGTCACCATCCACAACCTCACCTTCTTCCAGGAGTTGATGGAAGGGGCCAGGGAGGCGATCCTGCGGGATGGGTTCAGGGAGTTCGAGCTAGCGGTACTTGAAGGTGGCCATGGAGTTGAGCCTCAGGATGGCCATCCCCAGAAGGAAGAGGGAGGCCCCCAGGGCGAAGAACCAGACGAATAGGAAGACGCTGACGGTCCGCAGGAGCCCCCGCACGGCCTCGTACTTGGCCTTGATCTCCTTGATCTCGCCGGTGGTCTCACCCAGCCTGGTCGAGACCGCCTTGGCGCTGCTGGAGGACGTCTTCACAGCCCCGGCCAGGGCCTCCAACTCGCTCCCAGCCTGGAGCATGGCCGCGGAGGCGTCGTGGAGGGGTGTCAGCTTGTCCTCTACCAACTCCTGGGTGACCTGCTTTTTGTGGACGTAGGGTATCTCCACGTCAAGCTTCTTCCCTGCGTCCCTCGTGATATTGGCGCTTTTCAGCAATAGACGGTTGACCTCCTCCATGGATGCGGAGCCCGCTTGGAGGGCTATGGAGGCCTCGTCCAGGTTCTCATGGACCCTGGTGAGCTCCCCGCCGATATCGTACTTCTCCATCTCCTGGGTGAAGTACTGGAAGGCCATGAAACTGGCCACGCAGCTCAGGAAGCCGAAGAGTATGAGGAATAAGGCCAGGGAGTTGACCAGGTCCAACTTCAGGCGGGAGCGGCCGTACATGGGTACCCCTGAGAGGACGAGGACCCTGCAGGGCTTAAGCTTTTCGGTAGTGGGTGCTCACGAGCCTCTGGACTACCACCTCAAAGCCCAGGTCCCTGGGCCCTATGGCAGGCACCGAGGCGAAGCTCCTCCGCAGCTCGGCCCGGTGCTTCTGGAAGGGCATGAAGGTGTACCCCTTGAAGAGGGTCTTGATGGCCTCCAGGGTTTCACCCTTTCCCAGATGGGGTATGCCGGCATCTTCCAGGAGGAGGAGGCCCTCCGCCAGCTTAGTCCCGGTGGCCCTCACCCTCCCCAGGGCCTGCTGGAGGACGGGGTCTTCGACCCCCTCGAAGAGGGCCATGGCCTCCTCCCCCACGTCCTTCAGGACGTACACCCCCAGGAAGGAGGCGGAGACGGAGAGCCTCCCGGCGGCGTAGGCGGCGAGGGTCTCCCCCACATCCTCCGCCTCCTCCTGGCAGCCGTCCAGGAAGCTCTTGGCAGCCAGCCGCGCCTTTCCCCTGGCCAGGAGGGACCTCCTCTTGGCCGTTCTCCCAAAGGCCTTTGCTCCGCCCAACTCCTTCAGGAGGTCTACATACTCGTCGAACTCCTCCACCGCTACCCTGGGCTCGAAGGTCATCTCTGGTACCTCTAAGTCCCTGGGCGCCCTCCCATAGAGCTCGTCCCAGGAGCCGTACTGGGCCAATGGCATCGCCAGCTCCAGCGGGAGGGGCTCTGCGGAGGCGACCTCCGAGGCCCGGCGGTAGGCCCTGACCACCTCATTCCCATGGAGCCTCTCGAAGGGCGCCCACTCCTGCCCCA
>JACQPM010000111.1 GCA_016207475.1 Methanobacteriota archaeon
GCGGCGTGCCCGCCGCCGCCCCCCAGGACCCCGCCCACCCTCTCCATGACCTCGGCCAGGCTCACCCCCGTGGCCCTGAGGAACTGGGCTGATGCCCTTGCCGAGACCTGGACCTTACCGCCCTTCCCCGAGGCGACGAAGGCGCAGTCGGCCCCCAGGTGGACCAGCGCACCGGCGGCGGATGCAGTGAAGGAGCCGACCTCGGCAGTGGCTACGAGCCACGCCCCCAACCGATGGAGCTCCATCCGCTGGGCGGCCTTGAGGTGGGCCAGCTTCCTGGAGCGATCCTCTTCCTCCTCCAGGAGCTCGAGCGCCCTGGGATAGTCCGCCCCCCTGTCCAGGAGGGAGGCCAGGGCCTTTATGGTGCCGGGGGTGGCGAGCCTCAGGCGCCCGGTCTCGGCCAGTATCCCCAGCACCATGGCCGTCGCCGCCCCGGGCGTTACCTCGACCCCCGTGCTCTCGATGAATCTATAGACGACCTCCACGCTGGACGCCGCGCCCTCGTCGACGAGGTAGAAGTCTGCCATGGCCTTGGTCTCCCCCTGGGGGGCGTGGTGGTCTATCACGGCCTTCCGAGCTCCGCTCTGCCTCACCTTCTCTGCCGCAGGGCCCAGCTGGGCGAGGTTCACCGTGTCCACCAGGATTATCAGATCTGCATCCAGGACAGGGCTGGCCTCGGCAGTCGCCCCGAAATGATCCATGGCCCGTCTGGCGGCCTTGGATATTCCCCCCGGGGCTCCAAGGCTCGGGTCAAGGGCTGGATTGATCGACCTGATAGCCTCCGCCAGTGCTATGCCGCTGCAGACCGCGTCCAGGTCCGCGTTGGCGTGGAGGAGGATGATTATCCGCCCTTCAAGCCCCCACAGATGCTCTGCGAGGCGCCCTATATCACTCAGCCGGGCTTCCCCCACCTCTACCCGCCTTCAGGGCCTCCTGGATCTTCGTCTGCATCTCCTTCAGCCGGGCCTGGAACTTCTCCTCCTGCCTCTGGAGGGTCTTCATCCTCAGGTCCAGGGTCTCCCGTTTCTCCTTCAGCTCCGCGGCCAGTTTTGCCTTCTCACTCCTGATGAGGATGGAGCCTATGCTCTTGTAGACCTCGGCCTCGGGGGCGAGCTTCTCCAGCTCCTCCGCCGCCTTCTCCATCTCCTTCAGCTGGAGCTCCATCTGGAGCCTCTGAGAGGCCAAGGCCTGGACCTGCTGCTGGATCTGCTGGAACTGGGCCAGCTGGTGCTGTATCTGGGGGGGTATCTGTTCCATCTCGAACCTCCTATGAGAGTACCGTCTTCGCTACTTTCGCCCATCTCAGGTAGGCGCCCAGCGCCGCCCTGAAGGAAGGTCCGCTGGCGCCCTCGAGGGAGATGAGTATCTTCCTGCCTTCCAGGCCCAGGCGCGCCCTGGTCCTGTCGGATGGGGCAGAGGCCATCTCGGGCTCAAGGGCCCCGAAGATCGCCCTCGCCTCCTCCTCGGAGTCGAACTCCAGCTCCAGCTCCGCCTTGGCGCCTTCCACCTTCTAGCATCTCCAGCTCTGGATATAAATCTTTGGGGAAGTTTTTATATGAGTCGGGAGGATTTAGAGCTGTACATGCAAGGCACGCGATGCTGGCTCTGCCGCAGGAGCGGGGAGGAGGCGGCCAGGGAGCTGGGGGAGATGAAGAGGGCGGCCGGGTATACCGAGGGGGAGTACTACACGCAGATTACATCACAGTTCGTCCTCCTCAAGAGGCGGGTGGGGGGCAAGGTGGAGGAGGAGGACTACTGGCTCAAGGTCCCCCTCTGCGAGGTCTGCTCGGGCCTCCTCTTCGCCCTGGACTACAACCTGACCAAGGACTGCGAGCTGGCCATAAAGGCCGAGCTGGCGAAAGAGGCAAGGCTTAAGTAGGCCCCCATAGGTATAGACGCATGGCCGAGGGAGGGTTCAGCAGGAAGGTCCTCCGCTGCAAGAACTGCAAGCAGGGGATCATGCTCGTCATCATCACCGAGATGAAGACCTCCCTGGTCTGCCCTGACTGCGGTTACGAAGAGGACGTGGACAACTAGATAGGCACTCCCTCACCCGCTCCATCCCCTCCCGGATCTTCTCCTCGGAGGCCGCGTAGGAGAAGCGGATGTAACCCTCCCCCAGGGTGCCGAAGGCGGTGCCTGGGGTTGCCACGACCCGCGCCTCTTGGAGGAGGCGCATCGCCACCACCTTGGAGCTGCCGTGCCTGGAGAAGTTCGGGAAGGCGTAGAAGGCCCCCTTGGGCCTGACGCAGGAGGTCCCTTCCATCTTCCGCAGGAGCCTGAGGAAGAGGTCCCTCCTCCCGCGGAAGGCCCTGACCATCTTGGGCACGAACCCCCCGGCGTCCATGGCCGCCAGGGCCGCGTACTGGGAGAGGGAGGAGGCGCAGGCCTGGACGTACTGGTGGACCTTCAGCATCGCCTCGATGGCCTCCGGCGCCGCGTGGACGTAGCCGAGGCGGAGGCCCGTCATGGCATAGGCCTTGGAGAAGCCGTTGACCGTTATGGCGTTCTCCGTGTACCTGCCCACGCTGTAGTGCCTCCCCTCGTAGACTATCCGCTCGTATATCTCGTCCGAGAGTACCGGTATCCCCCTATCCTCGGAGAGATCGGCTATCCCCTTTATCACCCGCCTCGGGAAGACGGCCCCTGTAGGGTTGCTGGGGGTGTTTACGACTATGAGCCTCGTCTTCCTAGTGACGAGCGTCTCCAGCTGCTCCAGGTGCGGCACGAAGCCCCCCTCCTCCCTCAGGGGATACGGTATAGGGACGCCTGAAGCCATGCGGACTATGGGTCCATAGGAGACGAAGCCAGGGTCCGGGATGAGGACTTCGTCCCCTACATCCACCAGCGCCATTATGGCCAGGAGAAGCCCCTCGGAACCGCCTGAGGTGACGATCATATCCTCGCCGGCGGCTCCGATGCCGTTCTCCTCCTCCAGCTTCTCCGCCAGCCTAGCCCTCAGCTCCGGTATGCCCTTGTTGGGGGTGTAGTGGGTCAGGCCCGCCTCCAGGGCCCTCGCCACGGCCTCCCTGGCCTCCTGGGGGATATCGAAGTCCGGCTCCCCGATGGCCAGGTTTATCATATCGCCGCCCTTCGCGAGGTCGAACATCTTTCGGATCCCCGAGATATCGATATCCTTGAGCCTGGAGGCAAAGCGCATGTCTCAGATTAGGCGCGATGGATACATTAACTTTCCCACAGCGCCGGATGCTACCAGAAAGCTTGATAACGGCAGGGGGCGATGAGATGGCGATGGACGTCATAAGGCTCGAGGACTCGAAGGTCGTGATCCTGGACCAGACCCTCCTGCCCACGGAGGTCCGGTACATAGAGTGCACCGAGGTGGAGGCCATCGCCGAGGCCATCGAGAGCCTCAGGATAAGGGGCGCGCCAGCCCTGGGGGTGGCGGGGGCCTTCGCCCTGGCCATGGTAGCCTTGAAGAACCCAAAGGCACCGAGGGAGGCTCTCCTCCAGCGCCTCAGGGAGGCGAGGGAGAGGATCGCCAGGACCAGGCCCACGGCAGTGAACCTCTCCTGGGCCATGGACCGGGTCCTCCGGAAGGCCGAGGCCGCAGGGACTGCGGAGGCTGTCGTCAAGGAGGCCCTCTGGATCTACGAGGAGAACAAGGAGGCTGACAGGCGGATGGGGGAGCACGGCCTCCAGGTGATCGACGATGGGGATGTCGTCCTGACCCACTGCAATGCCGGGGCCCTGGCCACGGCCGGCTACGGCTCCGCCCTGGGGGTGATAAAGGCCTCCTGGAAGGCAGGGAAGGGGATCAAGGTGGTGGCCGGTGAGACCCGGCCGCTCCTCCAGGGGGCCAGACTCTCGGCCTTCGAGCTCGTCTACGAGGGCATACCCGTCACCGTCATAACAGACAGCACGGCAGCCTTCGCCATGAAGCGCCTCGGGATAAAGAAGGTCGTCGTGGGCGCCGACCGGATAGCTGCCAACGGGGACACGGCAAACAAGATCGGGACCTACAGCGTGGCCATATCTGCCAGGGCCCACGGGATACCCTTCTACGTGGCAGCCCCCACCTCCACCATAGACCCGCGGATAGGCTCCGGGGAAGAGATACCCATCGAGTTCAGGAAGAAGGAGGAGCTGGTCTTCTTCGCCGGGAAGAGGATCGTACCGGACGGGGCCGAGGTCTTCAACCCCGCCTTCGACGTCACCCCGGCGGAGTACATAGCGGGGATAATAACCGAGAAGGGGATCTTGAGGCCCCCTTACCGGGAGAGCATAGGGGCCCTCTTCCCCTAGGGGAAGATCCCCCTCAGCTCTATCGTCTCGGCCACCCGGCCCACGGCCAGCATGTAGGCGGCGGTCCTCAGATCCACCCTGTTCTTCCGGGCCGTCTCCAGGACGTCTTTGAGGGCTGCCACCATCTTCTCGTCCAGCGTCTTCATGACGGCCTCGTAGGTCCAGAAGTAGGACAT
Organism: Methanobacteriota archaeon; assembly: GCA_016207475.1. Classification (GTDB taxonomy): domain Archaea; phylum Hydrothermarchaeota; class Hydrothermarchaeia; order Hydrothermarchaeales; family JACQPM01; genus JACQPM01. The sequence continues at coordinate 4,443 of JACQPM010000111.1, forward strand.
CAGGTCCTGGACCCACTCGAAGTAGCTCACCGTAACCCCGCCGGCGTTGGCCAGGATGTCCGGCACCACCATGATCTCCTTCTCGAAGAGGATCTCGTCGGCCTTGGGCGTGGTCGGGCCGTTGGCGCCCTCCACCACGACCCGCGCCTTTATATTGTCCGCGTTCGCCTCGGTGATCTGGTTCTCCAGGGCCGCTGGTATGAGGATGTCGCACTCCAGCTCGAGGAGCTCCCGGTTGGTGATCTCCTCGCTCCCCTCGTACCCCCTCACCGATCCCGCCTTCCCCTTGTGCGCCTGCACGGCATCTGGATCCAGGCCGTCTGGATCGTATATCCCGCCTGAGGAGTCGCTCACCCCCACCACCTTGAAGCCCATCTCCCTGGCGAACTTGGCGGCGTAGTAGCCCACGTTCCCGTACCCCTGGACAGCCACCCGGCCCTCCTTCGGCTCTATCTTGAGGAGGTTCGCCGCCTCCCGGCACATGAAGCTCACCCCCATGGCCGTGGCCTCCAGCCTGCCTTTGGAGCCGCCGATGGACAGGGGCTTCCCTGTCACCACGCCCGGGGCGCAGTAGCCGACGTAGGTGCTGTAGGTGTCCATGATCCAGGCCATGGTCTTGGGGTTCGTGTAGACGTCCGGGGCCAGGATGTCGGTCTCGGGGCCGATGAACCTGATGAGGTTGGCGGTGTAGCGGCGGGTGAGGCGCTGGAGCTCCCCCTCGGACATGGCCCTGGGGTTGCAGACCACCCCTCCCTTCGCCCCCCCGAAGGGGAGGTCCATCACAGAGCACTTCCATGTCATCCACATGGCCAGGGCCTTCACCTCCTCCAGGGTCACGTCGGGGTGGTAGCGTACCCCGCCCTTGAAGGGTCCTCTGGCGTCGTGGTGCTGGACCCTGTAGCCAGTGAAGACCTTGCACTCCCCGTTGTCCATTATGATGGGCACCGATACTATTACGGTCCTCTTGGGGTACTTCAGGATCTCGTGGACCCCAGGGTCCAGCTTGATCTTCTTGACGGCCTTGTCCAGCTGTTCCAGGGCCATCTCGTAAGGGTTGCTCTTCTCCATAGCCGCCTCCTCTCTTTAAGTCGGAGCCGGGGATATTTAATCTTTCTGGACCGTTAGAGGGCGCCATCTTCCCTTTGGGGCCCCGTAACCCTGCGAATAGGGGTGGGTTCCCTGGACAACTTTTATCTCGACCGGCGCGTATATGGGGCCATGGCGGGTCTGAGGTCCGTGGCGGCCGGGTTGGGCGGCATGGCACTCCTCCTGGCCCTCTACCTCTCCATCCTCGCAGCGGCCCAGTCCCTCGATCACGCCTGGGACACCCTCTGGGAGTTCCGTTACTATATGTTCCCCCTCCTGGCAGGGTTCGGAATCCAGGTGGGGCTCTACCACCACATCAGGACGAGGGGCACAGGGGCCGGGGGCGTGGCCGCCAGCGGGTCCGTATCTACGGTATCAATGGCCGCCTGCTGCGCCCACCATGTCACCGACGTAGGGGCCCTCTTCGGGATCACCGCGGCTACTGTATTCCTGGCCCAGTACCAGAGGCCCCTCCTCTTGGTGGGGATAGGGTCCAACCTCCTGGGGATCGCGTACCTGTGGAGGTGCGCGAAGAGTATGGGGGGCTTGGGCTACAAGACGAAGTAATTATAAGGTTTTGCTTCTTCCGAGATTGGTGTTGCACGGTGCTGCTTCATTTGGATCAGATGTTGCATGGCTCTGTCTTATTTGAGGTTGGTGCCTCATGCGGTTGGTGCGAGATCGGTTGATAATCAATGAAAGAACTTTTAGGTATCTTCGTCTTCTTGCTCTGCGAAAAAAGCGTTTTTAGTAGTAATTAAAAAAAGAGTACTAAAAACTAGCCATGTCCAGATAGCCATCATAACATATCCACCCCAGGGTGTTATAGATTGAATGGGACTCAAATCTACTGCACCAACAACCCACTCTATAAAAATTAGATAGATACCAGCATTCCTCGCTTTGGAATACGCATTCACATCATGCCTCCGTAGTAAGATTCCTAGATAAATCCAAGGGAGACTGGCAAACCCTAGCCCCGATATAAAGAAATCTGGATTTACTATTGCAGCATACGAGATAATCACGGTGACGAGTACCCAAGCAATTTTCCAAGCAATATTCGCTAATCTATGGCTATCCAATTACACCCCTCCGTCACTTATTTTTCTTTGGCACATCCCAATAGGCAGACTTGCATTGGGGGCATATCCTTGGCTTCTTCCTAGGTATCCACTCGTGCCCGCATCTTTCGCATCTAAAGCCCTTGGCCTTCCTCAAGACCTCTCCAGGCCCTCACCCCTGCAGAAATACCCTCTGCGCAGCCCCGAGGCCCGAGCCCAGCTCTATATCCCGCCCTGCCTTCTTCAGGGTCAGCTCCAGGGCCGAGAGCACGGACATGAGGTCCAGGTACTCCACGTTCCCCATGTGGCCGATGCGGAAGATCTTCCCCTTGATCTGGTCCTGGCCCCCTGCCAGGAGTATGCCATGCTCCTTCTTCATTTTGCCGCGCACGTCCTCGTCCGTCAGCCCCTGGGGGATCTTGATTGAGGTCACGGTATTGGAGGCGTGGCCCTCGTCGGCGTAAAGCTCCAGCCCCATGGCCTTGACCGCCTCCCTGGTGGCCCTGGCCATGAGCCTGTGCCTCTTTATCCTGTTCTCCAGCCCCTCCTCCTTTATCGCCCTGAGGGCGGCCTGGAGGCCGTAGATGAGCGTCACCGATGGGGTGAATGGGGTCGTCTTCTTCTCCATGGACTTCTTGTAGGAGGCCAGGTTGAGGTAGTAGTTGCGGGTCTTGTTCTTGCCGATCACCTCCCAGGCCTTTGGGCTCACCGAGACCATGGCCAGGCCCGGGGGGGAGACGAGGCACTTCTGGGAGCCGGCAATGCAGATATCGACCCCCCACTCGTCGGCCTTGACGTAGTCGCCGCCTATGGAGGTTATGGCGTCCATGATGAAGAGGGCCCCGTGCTTCTTGGCGACCTTACCCACGGCCTCGGCGTCGTGCAGTACGCCAGTGGATGTCTCGTTGTGGGTGAGGGTGACAGCCTTGGCCTTCGACTGGGAGAGGGCCTTATCCACCTCGGCAGGATCGACGGCCCTGCCCCACTCCACCTTCACCTCCCTGGGCACGCCGCCGTAGGCCTTGACCATCTCCACGAACCGCTCCCCGAACTTCCCGCCCGTGATGCAGACGTACTCGTCCCCCTCCTTGATGGTGCTGGCTATGGCCGCGTCCATGCCCGCGGTGCCGGAGCCCGTGATCAGGAGCATGTCGTTCTTGGTCTGGAATATCTCCTTCAGCCCGCTCCAGCACTCCTCCAGGATCGCTTCGAAGTCCGGCGTCCTGTGCCCCATCATGGGCCGCGCCATCGCCAAGAGGACCTCCGGGGAGAGCTCCACCGGCCCCGGTATCATGAGCTTCATGCGTCGCATGCCATCACCCGCCCCAACTTTGGCCTTGGTACGTTTTATACTTTTCTAGACGTACATGTCTGTTGACGGCGTCTTGTCCGCGCCACTCGGGGGTGTGTACCCGAAGCGGCGCTCCATCAGCCATATGCCGAGGATCTTGGTCTTGTGGATATCCGTCAAGGCCCTGACGAAGGCGTCCTTGGTCAGCCCATCGGCATAGATGCCGGTGCTGACGGTGAACCTCTTCAGGATGCCCTCCGGGTGGTAGAGGTTGAAGCCCACGGGCATGAAGCTGAAGGAGTAACGGAAGTCCCAGATGATGGCCTCCCGCTCCCTGGGCTTGAGCTTCTCCATGAGGGCCTGGTGCTCCTCGGGGATGGGGATGGCGCACCCGATGAGGAGGAGGTCCTCCTCCCGGGGGAAGATGAAGTCCAGCTTCTGCCCCGTCTCCCTGGGGAATTCCACCAAGAGGTGGAGATCGGCCTTCGGGTTCTCGACCTTCTCGGAGGCGAGCTTCATCTCCTCCAGCCA
>JACQPM010000114.1 GCA_016207475.1 Methanobacteriota archaeon
GCCGTCGTCCTCTTCACATTCTATTATCTGGAGAGGGAGATGGAACGGGAGCAGATCTTCTGGATGTACGCCGTCCTGGGGCTCATCTTCGGCCTCATCTCGGTCTATACGGTGGCCAAGAACATATCCTCTTACGACTACTTCCTCACCTTCACGGCCATCTTCCTCCTCATCTCCATCCTCTACTACGAAGAAGGGACCGCCCCAAAAACTTCGAAAGAGGGACCCGTGGAGGGGCCTGAGGAGGCCAAGTACCAGAGGAAGACCAGGAAGAGGAAGACCAGGGAGAAGAAGGCCCCGGAAGCCCCAGCACCGCCATCCACGCCTCCCGTAACGCCACCTCCAGTCTCCTAACCTGGTGGCACCATGGAAGAGCTCCACTCCCACGAGAGGAAGGTCCTCGTAGCCCTCTCCAAGCTCCAGGAGGCCACCCAGGAGGCCCTTGCCTCAGAGACGGGGATGGACTACAACTCCGTGGGCAGGGCGATCTACTGGCTCATGCCAAAGGGCCTCATAACGGTCGAGGAGGTCAAGGAGGGGCATATAGACCTGGGGGAGGAAGGGAGGGTCTATGCAAAGGAGGGGCTGCCCGAGAGGAGGACTTTGGCCCTGGCGATGGAGAGAGGGGAGCTGAAGATAGAGGACCTCGGGGCGCTCCTTGGCGAGGAGAGGGCCAAGATAGCCCTGGGCTGGCTGAGGAGGAAGGATCTCGCCAGGATAGAGAAGGGGCGCATAGTGCCCACGGAGCTGGGGAAGGGCGGAGCGAAGCTCCCGGACGAGGAGCTCCTGGAGCGCCTCGCCGCGGGGCCTCTGGTAGTTGGTGATCTGGAGCCCCGCCTTTTGGAAGGGCTTAAGCTCCTGAAGGAGAGGCAGGATGTCATCCGGATAGAGGAGCGGGAGCAGAAGACCGTCGCCCTGACGGAGGCCGGACAGAAGTTGGCGGAGAGGGGGCTGGAAGTGGCAGGGGAGGAGGCCACGCAGCTCACCCACGAGCACCTCAAGGCCGGGTCCTGGAAGGGCCTCAGGTATAGGCCTTACGATGTGCAGGCCTTCGCCCCCGAGGCCCTGCCGGCGAAGCTCCACCCCCTGGGGAGGATGGTCCAGGAGATAAGGAGGATCTTCCTCCAGATGGGCTTCCAGGAGATCAAGGGGCCCCTGGTGGAGTCGGGCTTCTGGAACTTCGATGCCCTCTTCGTCCCCCAGGACCACCCGGCTAGGGAGATGCAGGACACCTTCTATCTCTCCCGCCCCTCCAGAGGCAATCTTCCTAAGGAAGAGCTGGTAAGGGCCGTGGCCTCGGTTCATGAGAACGGCGGCGGAACTGGCTCTCGCGGCTGGAACTACCGCTGGGACCCTAAGACGGCGGAGCTCCTCCTCCTCAGGACCCACACCACCGCCGCCACCATCCGTTACCTGGCGGGGCACAGGGAGCCGCCCATAAAGGTCTTTTCCATTGGGCGAGTATTCAGGAACGAGAAGATCACCTTCAAGCACCTCCCCGAGTTCCACCAGGTGGAGGGGATTGTCATGGGCGATGCGAATTTCTCCAACCTACTCGGGATCCTGCGGGAGTACTACGCCAAGATGGGGTTCGAGAAGGTGAGGTTCAGGCCCAGCTTCTTCCCATACACCGAGCCCTCCCTGGAGGTGGAGGTCTTCTATCCAGAGAAGGGAGGATGGCTGGAGCTGGGCGGCGCCGGCATCTTCCGCCCGGAGGTGACAGAGCCCCTGGGCATAAAGCATCCGGTACTGGCCTGGGGCCTCGGGCTGGAGAGGCTGGCTATGCTCCGCCTGGGGCTGGAGGACATAAGGGCCCTCTACATGAGCGACGTAGACTGGCTCAGGAGGGTCCCATGCCGGTGATCAAGGTAAACCTGGATGACCTCCGGGCCCTTCTGGGGGTGGCCATCACCCGGGAGGAGATCCTGGAGAAGGCCCCTATGCTCGGGTGCGATGTGAGCGCGCTGGATGGGGGGGAGCTGGCGATAGAGTTCTTCCCTAACAGACCGGACCTCTACTCCACCGAAGGGGTGGCGAGGGCCCTGAGGGCCTTCCTGGGCATGAGGCCAGGGCTCCGGGAGTATAAGCCAGCCAGGGCCGGCATCGCCATCGACGTGGACCCCTCCGTGGAGGGGGTTAGGACGTATATAGCGGCCTGCGCGGTGACGGGGGTACGGCTGACGGAGCGGATCCTCCAGGGGCTCATCGAGGTCCAGGAGGACCTCCACTGGGCCCTGGGGAGGGGGAGGAGGAAGGTGGCCATAGGCGTCCATGATCCGGCAGGTGTCAGGTCACCCTACATGTACACCACTTCTCTTCCAAAAGATACGCGCTTCGTGCCCCTGGGCATGGTGGAGGAGCTCACCCTGGGCGAAGTCCTCCAAAAACACCCCAAGGGGGTGGAATATGGGCCCACCCTGGCAGGCATGGAAAGATATCCAGTGATCCTGGACGCCGATGGGAGGGTGCTATCCATGCCCCCCATCATAAACGGGGAGCTCACCAAGGTGACCCCTGCGGCAGAGGAGCTCTTCATGGAGGTGACAGGTACCGACGAGGCCTCGGTGAACAGGGCCATGAATATCCTGGCCACGGCCTGCGCCGAGAGAGGGTGGGAGATCGGGACTGTGGAGGTGAGGTACCCCCGGCGGAAGGTCGAGACCCCGGATCTGGGGCCGGCTAAGATGAAGCTCCGGCTTGCCTATCTCCAGAAGACCCTGGGAGCGGCCATTGGCCCCGAGGAGGCATCTCAAGCTCTGGAGAGGATGGGTTTCGGCTGCAGAGCCAATGGGGATGCCCTGGAAGTACTCGTCCCGTGTTACAGGACCGACATCCTCCACGAGATAGACCTGGTAGAGGACGCGGCCATCGGTTACGGTTACGGGAGGCTTGCGGAGGTCCTCCCGCCCATACCCACCGTCGGGGGGGAGGAGCCCATGGAGCACCTCTGCGAGGATCTCCGGGGACTGATGCTGGGCTACGGCTTCACCGAGGTGATGACCCTCCTCCTCACCAACCCTGAGGACAACTCCCGGAGGCTGGGGCTCGATGAGACCTCCATAGAGGTACGGAACCCCATCTCCGAGGAGCATACGATCCTGAGGACGAACCTCCTCCAGGGGCTCCTGGGGGTCCTCAGGCTGAACAAGCACCGGGAGCTCCCACTCCGGGTCTTTGAGGTCGGGGACGTGGTCCTGCCCGACGACGGGGCGGAGACTGGGGCCAGGGAGGTTAGGAGGCTGGGGGCCTGCGCCATGCACCCCAGGGCTAACTTCACGGAGGCGAAATCCTTCGCCCAGGGGCTCCTGAGGGAC
>JACQPM010000115.1 GCA_016207475.1 Methanobacteriota archaeon
ATAGAACTCCCCTCCGGGCAGATGGTCCACTCGGTCCAGCCGTCCACGGTGGTCCATCCAGTGGGCACCAAGGTCTCGGTGGAGGCTAACCCCAGCCACATAGTCATCTTCTTCGGAGAGAGGGCTATAGGGGCAGCCACGCCAGGAAACGGCACATCTTTATAGCCCTTTTAGGTATTATTATCCATGGGCCCCCTGACCCACCGGGAGATGCTGGCCATGGACATAAACGCCGCATACCTGGGCATCCCCCGGGAGGTACTGATGGAGAACGCCGGGAGGGAGGTCTCCCGGGCCCTGGGGGAGAGGCTCGATATAGGGGGGAAGAGGGTCGCTGTTGTCTGCGGTACCGGGAATAATGGCGGTGACGGCTTCGTGGCCGCCCGCCACCTGGCAGGGGGCGGGGCAGAGGTGAAGGTGGTGCTGGTGGGGCGGGAGGACTCGATAAAGACCGCCGAGGCCCGGAAGATGTACGCCGCCCTGAAGGGGGAGGGCGTGGAGATCCTCTCTCCCAATGAGCTCAAGAGCGCGTTGGACTGGGCCGAGGTGGCGGTGGATGCCCTCCTGGGGACCGGGATGGTAGGGATCTTGAGAGATCCCTACCGCACCGCTGTTGCGCTCATGAACGCCTCGAGGGCCTACAAGGTCTCCGTGGACGTCCCCTCAGGCCTGGACGAGAGCGGAGGCGGGGAGTGCGTGAGGGCGGACCTGGTCGTCGCCCTCCACGGGGCCAAAAAGGGGCTCGAGAGGTTTGAGACTACGGTGAAAGAAATAGGCATCCCCCCGGAGGCGGAACTCTATATGGGGCCCGGGGACCTGGTGGTGAATCTCTGGAAGAGGGCTGCTGACTCTCACAAGGGGGACCATGGCCGCGTCCTGGTCCTGGGCGGGTCCGACCTCTACCACGGCGCCCCTGTCCTCAGCGCCGCTGGGGCGCTTTACAGCGGGGCCGATGTAGTGTACCCCATGGTCCCCGAGGCGAACTACGAGGTGAGCAGGGCCTACCTCCCGGACCTCATCGTTCGGAAGTACCCAGGCGCTTGGTTCAATAAAGCAGGTGTGAAGCCTGCGCTGGAACTGGCAGAGAACTGCGACGCCGTGGTCATGGGGCCCGGCCTGGGCCCCAGGGGCGAGAGCGCCGAGGCGGTCCTGGAATTTTTGGCGAGGCTGGAGAAGCCCGCTGTCATAGACGCCGAAGCACTGAAAGCGCTGAAAGGTCGCCAGGACCTCCTGGGGCGCAGCGAAGCTGTCCTCACCCCCCACCCCGGGGAGTTCCTGGCCCTTACCGGGGAGGAGCTACCGGGAGACTTGGAGGGGAGGAAAAGGGCCGTGGCGAGATGGGCAGGGGTTTATAAGGCGGCCATCCTCCTCAAGTCCCCCGTGGATGTCATAGCGGCCCCCGATGGGAGGGTGAGGCTCAATGCTACTGGAAATCCCGGCATGACGGTGGGCGGGACCGGGGATGTCCTGGCAGGCCTGGTGGGGGGGTTCATAGCCCAGGGTCTGCGACCTTTCGAAGCTGCCGGGTGTGGGGCCTTCCTCAACGGCGCCGCCGGCGACGAGCTGTATAAGCGGAAGGGATACGGCTTCATCGCTTCAGACCTGGCGGTGGAACTCCCCCACACCTTGAAGGGCTTCCTGGACTCATTCGGCACTGATCAGGAACCCAAGGAAGGATAGAGCAACAGCGAAGTACATCACAGCCGTGTACCCGAAGGCCTCTGAGATAAGGCCCCCCAGGAGAGGGCCTATGACTGAAGCGACGCTTATGACCGAGTTGAGGATCCCCACGGAGGTCGCCTTCTCTTCGTTCCTCCTGACCAGGAAGAGGAGGGAGCCTACGTAGAGGCAGGACCACGACGCTGCCAGGAGGAGCTGGATGGGGATGATCTGGCGGTAGTCAGAGGCGAAGGCGTAGGAGGCGAAGACCACTACCGAGAGGATGACGCCGACGCGCATGAGCTTTACCTCCTCGAAGCGGTCCACGAAGCGCATTATGATGAACTGGGTCCCAGAGTTCGCGAGATATATGATGCCTATCCAGAACTTGGACGCCCCTATGCTCACCAGGAAGAGGGGGAAGATGGTCCAGACTGAGCTTGCCCCAAGGTGCCTGAGGAAGTAGGTGAAGTAGACCTTGGAATTCCTCCTGAGGACCGCCAGGGGGAAGATGGGGAGGGAGACCTTGACGGTGGGAACTTCTTTCATCCTGAGGGAGGAGAGGAAGGCTATGAAGAAGAAGAGGGAGCTGAGGGCGAAGAGCTCGCTGTAAACGGCTATGATCCCGGCCACGACATTCCCGAGGGCCCAGCCCAGGGCCCCCAGGGAGCTGAAGCGCCCCATGCTACTGCCGGTCTCGAAGGCGTAGGCGATGAGGGGTGCTGTGAATATACCCAGGGTGAATCCGGCCAGGAACCTTATGAGGGTCAGGGAGAGGACGTCCGCTGCCAGGACCTGGAGGAGGAAGGAGAGGGTGCAGAGCCCCAGACCCAACTGCATGAAGACCCGCCGCCCGAAGAGGTCCGAGGCCCTGCCGAAGAGGACCGATGAGATGAAGATCGCTATCCCGTAGGAGGCCCCTATGACCCCCACCTCCAGGTTGGAAGCGCCCAGCTCCCTGGCGAAGAGGGGGATGAAGATGGACGAGGTTATGACGGCAGAGTTGGATAGGAACTGGATGACGTCCGAGCGCATGATTAGGAACTCCCCTTTGGACTTGCCTTGTGGATTAATAAAACTTCACGGTCTCGCCAGAAATGCGTTGGCATGTCAATGGAAGATAATGTTTCTAACTTTATTATATAGATTAGTTAATGTTTATATATAGAAAAGCTTATATTACGTTGATAAGTTATATCTCAATAAGGACGGAGCGGATGTATACTGATTATCCGAACTCCGTCTACCCCCCTTTATCCATCAACCTATAAATAGGATGCTGGCCATCTCCTATCATGCTCATCCTGGTCTGCGGCTTGCCGGCCACCGGTAAGAGCACCATAGCCAACCGTCTGGCCAGGAGGCTCAACGCCACGCTCCTGAGGACCGATGTGGTGAGGAAGGAGCTCTTCCCGGTGCCAAAATACACCGAAGAGAACAAGGCGCTGATCTACGATATAACCCTCCTCGTAGCAAGGTACCTCCTGCGTTCGGGGGTGAGGGTCGTCATAGACGGTACCTTCTATAAGAGGGCCGGGAGAGTCCAGGCCTACAGGCTGGCCGAAGAGACCGGGAGGAGACTTGTGATCGTAGAGTGCGTATGCCCTGACGAAGTGATCCAGGCCAGGATGAGGAGCAGGACCCTGAGGGAAGGTCTCCCTACCGATGCCGACTACCAGGTATACCTGAAGATAAAAGGGGAGTTCGAGCCGATCCACCGGAAGCACATAGTGGTGGACACCAGCAGACCCCTCCGGGAGAACCTGGAGGATATATACCGATATGCGGGATTCCAGTAGCTACCCCAGTGCCCTGGCATACTCCAGGGCCAGCCTAAAGTACCTCTTGGCGAGGGCCCCGGCCTCGGTCTTCTCTCCGGCAGGTATGTTGGGGTCATGGAGCTTGAAGCTCGTCACCTTGCCCCTCACATAGGCCCTGTAGCATTTATAGAAGGAGAGGAGGGCCAGAAGACCGCGGTCTCCGGAGTACTCAACATACCTATCTATGAAGTGCTCTGCCAGGTCCGCCCGCCCATGGAACTCGAGGTCCATGGCCAGGAAGGCCACCTCCGCGGCCACATCGGAGCAGGCGAAGGCCTTGTTGAACTCGATGGCGTCGAAGATATGGATCCCATCGAGGATGAATATATTGCCAGAGTGGAGATCACCGTGGCACTCCCTTACCTTCCCCCGCCTCACCCTCTCCGAGAAGAGCCCTGCTTCCCTCTCCACGAAGCCCAGGACCTTTGCCTCCATGTAGTCAAAACCCCCAACGTCTATCAAAGTTCCTTTGAAGGACCTGGTCTGGTCGAAGTTCTCCACCCAGTTGTGCCTTATCTGATCTACGGAGCCGTACTCGTCCACTCCGGCCCCTGATCTGGCCCTCGCGTGGAACTCCGACAGCCTCTTGGCTATGGTGTCTATATGTCTCTCAGTCACCTCCTTCCTCTCGAGGAGCCTGGACATCATCGCGGTCTGAGGGAGCTCCTGCATCTTGACCGCATATTCCAGGACCTCCCCTTCTCCACCTATTCTGATCCTCCCATCGGCCCCCCTGCTTATTGGTACTACCCCCAAGTAGAGATCCGGGCTGATGGCAGAGTTGATCCTGACCTCCTCCTCACAATAGAACCGCCTCTTCTCAAGGGTTGTGAAGTCCAAGAAGCCGAAGTTCACCGGTTTTTTTATCTTGTAGGCGTGTCTGCCCGTGAGGAAGACGAAAGAGATGTGGGTCTGAATGAGCCTGACCTCCGCCCCCTCGCCGTAAGTCGTGGGGTCGAGAAGGGCAGCTACGACCGCTTCCGTGGCCATGGGATGGGATCGCGCTGGAAACTTATAATCCTTCCGGAGTGACTGGGAGCGCCGAGGAAGGGATTTGAACCCCTGCTCTCCCGAAGGAGAACCAGATCTCGAATCTGGCGCCTTTCCGGGCTAGGCTACCTCGGCCCGTTACCATGTTGGAGGACGGTTATATAACTCTTTTTTTATTACCAAAAATCTTTCAAAGTGTAAACAT
>JACQPM010000018.1 GCA_016207475.1 Methanobacteriota archaeon
ATCCTGGAGTGCTCCTTCCCGGATGGGGAGAAGGTGCCAAATCACCTGACGCCCTCGGAGGCGGGTCGGATCGCCTCAGAGGCCGGGGCCAAGAGGCTCGCCCTGACCCACTTCTACCCTGCCTGCGATGGGAGGGATATAAAAGGGGAGTGCAGCAGAACATATGGGGGCGAGATAGTCATGGCCGAGGACGGGATGAGGTTGCGGGTATGAGCCTGCTCCTGGAGGACCTCTTACAGGTGGAGAACAAGTGGCGCACCCTGGCAAGGGAGCGCCTGGACGCAGAGGCCAAGGAAGGGATCGGGAAGGTGGGGGTGGAGTTTCTCCAGAGGACGGAGGTCCTAGGGCGGAGCGTCGACGTTCCCATAGCCCTGGAGGAGCTGAAGAGGGTGGGGGAGATGGCCCGTTACATCAACGAGTTCAAGATCAAGGACTCCGCCGCCACGGCCGCTAAACTGAAGGAGGGGCTGGGCATGGAGATGGGCCCTTCGGACCTCGTGCGCCTCACCTGCCTCCTGGCGGAGGCCAAGATAGTCCACGACAGGCGGTATGTGGAGACCTACGCCTTCTGGAAGGCAGTGGAGATGCTCAAGAGAGGCTTATAGTTCTTTCGCCCGCTTTACGAAGAGTTCCAGCTTCCTGGGGTCTTTCCTTCCCTGCTCTCTCTCGACGCCGCTCACCACGTCGACGCCGTGGGGCCTCACGGCCTCTATGGCGGCCCGGACGTTCTCTGGGGTCAGCCCACCGGCCAGGAGTACGGGCACCTGGACGGCCTCCACTATCCTCCGGGAGATGGCCCAGTCGTGGGCCCTCCCGCTCCCCCCAAGGCCCGCAGAGGGGGTATCCAGGAGGAGGGCATCGGCCACCCTTGAGTAGGCCGCTGCCTCCCTCACAGACTCCTCCCCCCGGACGTGGACCGTCTTCCAGACCGCGCAGGGGAGGGTGGCCTTCACATCCCCGACGAGCTCGACGCTCTCAAGGCCGTGGAGCTGCATCGCATCAGGCCTGGCGATGTCGTGGATCCTCTGGACCTCCTCCAGCCCATCGCTTATCACTACCGCCACCCCTTCCACCCCAGGGGGTATGGAGGCCAGGATCTCCTTGGCCCTCTCTGCCCCGACATTCCTGGGGGACGGGACAGGGACGTCCACAACAACGCCCACGGCATCGGCCCCAAGCCTGGCGGCCAGGAGGGCGTCCTCCACCGTGGTATTACCGCAGATCTTGACCTTCATGCGTTGGTCCTTTCTATAAGGGCCTTGAGCTTCCCATAGGCCCTCCCAGAGTCTATGGACCCATCGGCAAGCGGGATGCCCTCCTTTATGCTCTTGGCCAGCCCGCCTACGTATATCCCGGCGGCGGCGTTGAGGACCACCACGTCCCTCCGGGGCCCCTTCTCCCCTTGGAGGATGGCCAGGGCCATGGCGGCGTTGGCCCGGGGATCGCCCCCTTCCAGCTCTCCTATGGAACATTCCTCGAAGCCGAACTCCCTGGGCCTGAGGGCGTAGCTCCTCACCTCCCCATCCTTCAGCTCCGAGGCCATCGTCTCGCCAGAGATGGAGATCTCGTCCAGCCCTTCCTTCCCGTGGACCACCAGGGCCCTCTCGGACCCGAGGGACCTGAGGACCAGGGCCATCTTCTCGGTCAGCCCTGCGTCATAGACGCCCAGGAGCTGCGCTCTCGCGCCCGCCGGGTTGGTGAGGGGGCCCAATATATTGAATACGGTCCTGATGCCTATCTCCTTCCTCACACCGGCGGCGTGCTTCATGGCCCTGTGGAAGGTCGGGGCGAACATGAAGCCTATCCCCACCTCCTCTATCACCCTCTCCACGGCCTTGGGTGGGAGGTCTATCCTCACCCCCAGGGCCTCCAGGAGGTCGGCGGACCCGCACTTCGAGGTGACGGACCTGTTCCCGTGCTTGGCCACGGTGACCCCCGCCCCTGCCATGACGAAGGCGGTGACGGTGCTTATGTTGAAGGTCTTGCATCTGTCGCCCCCCGTACCGCAGGTGTCCACCAGCGGTCCCACTTTCGGCTCTATGCAATCTGCGAAGGACCGCATCACCCTTGCAAAGGCGGCTATCTCCTCCACCGTCTCCCCCTTCAGCCTCAGGGCCGTGAGGAAGGCGGCGGTCTGGGCAGGGGTAGCGGAGCCCGCCATGATGGCCTCCATGGCCTTCCCCGCCTCCTCGGGGGTGAGGTCCCCCCCTTCCACGAGCTTCCTTATGAACTCCTGCATCATCCCACCAGCATGTCGCCCCGGAGCACCGTGACGGCGCTCCCGCCTACCTTGACCCGCATACGCCCTCCCCCAGCCCTAACCTCTACAAATACCAGCCCGGGCCTCCCCACGCTGTAGCCCTGCTCGCAGACTATCTCCAGGTCCTTGTCGCCTGCCAAACAGGCGCCTAAAGCGCCGTTGGCCGTGCCAGTGACGGGGTCCTCCGGTATGCTCAGGGCAGGGGCAAAGAACCGGGCATGGACCCGGGCCTCGGGGCTCAGGGTCTCGGCGGTGAAGCAGTGGACCCCGGCGAGGCCCTCCCCTTCGCAGAGGGCCTTCAGCCCTCTCATATCAGGCCTCAGGGAAGAGAGTTTCCTCAGACTCCTGAGGCCCACCAGGAGGACCGGCAGGCCGGTGGAGACGGCGCATGGCGGGCCTGCCAGGTGCCTAGTCTCTGTCCCGAGGAGACGGGCCATCCTGCCCATATCGATCTCCGTGCTTAGAAATCGCGGCGTGCCCTGCTCCATGGAGACCTTCTCCACGCGCCCCTCCATGACAGTCACTTCCACCCCCAGGACCCCGGCCCCGGTCTCCTGCCGGAATCGGTTCACGCACTCCCTTATGGGGACGAGCCCCTCCTCGGCCAGGGCGTGGAAGGCGGCCACGGTGGCGTGGCCGCAGAGGGGGACCTCCCCGCCGGGGGCGAAGAACCTGAGCTTTAGGTCGGCCTTCCGGGAGGGGAGCACGAAAGCCGTTTCGGAGGTATTCAGCTCCCGGGCCAGCTGGAGCATCTCCCCTTCCCCAAGGCCCTCGGCGTCCAGGACCACGCCCGCAGGGTTGCCGCGATAGGGGCGGTTTGTGAAGGCGTCCACCTTCAGGACCTCGACGGACCTCATTGTTCCAGAAAGTTCTCCATGATCTTCTTGCCCACCCGAGTCAAAATCGATTCCGGATGGAACTGGACCCCTTCGATGGGATACTCTCTGTGCCGGAGGCCCATGATGATGCCGTCCTCGAGGCTCCTGGCCGTGACCATCAGCTCCCTGGGCAGCTTCTCTTCCACGGCCAGGGAGTGGTACCGGGTGGCGATGAAAGGGTTCTCGATCCCTCGGTATATCGCCTTCCCGTCGTGCTCTATTCGGGATACTTTCCCATGGAGCAGGGTGGGGGCCCTGGATACCCTCCCGCCAAAGGCCACGCCTATGGCCTGGTGCCCCAGGCAGACCCCCAAGGTGGGGATATCCTTCCCCAGCTCCCTTATGATGGCCACGGAGTTTCCGGCCTCCTCGGGCGTCCCAGGGCCCGGGCTCACGATGAGCCTCTCTGGCCTGAGGGCCCTCGCCTCCGCTGGGGTGATGCTGTTCCTCCTGACGATGACCTCGGCCCCCAGCTCCCCCACGTACTGGTAGAGGTTGTAGACGAAGGAGTCGATGTTGTCGATTATGAGGACCCTCATCTCAGCCCCCCGCCAGCTCCATGGCCCTGAGCATCCCCTTCCCCTTGTTCACCGTCTCCTGGTACTCCATCTCCGGGACCGAGTCTGCCACTATCCCTGCCCCGGCCTGGACGTAGGCCCTCTTCCCCTGGAGGACGATGGTCCTTATGGTTATCGCCAGGTCCATGTCAAGGTCGAAGGAGAAGTAGCCCACGGTCCCTGCGTATATCCCCCTCCGGCTCGGCTCCAGCTCCTCGATGATCTCCATGGCCCTCACCTTGGGGGCGCCGCTCACGGTGCCGGCCGGGAAGGTAGCCTCGAGGGTGTCGAAGGAGTCCCTCCCGTCTCCCAGAGTGCCCACCACGTTGCTCACGATGTGCTGGACGTGGGAGTACTTCTCCACCCCCATGAACTCGTCCACCTGGACGCTGCCGAACTTGGAGACCTTGCCCAGGTCGTTCCTACCCAGGTCCACCAGCATCACATGCTCGGCCCTCTCCTTGGGGTCGTTCACCATCTCCCTGGCCAGGGCCTCGTCCTCCACCACGTCCCTACCTCTAGGTCTCGTGCCCGCGATGGGCCTCACGACGACCTTCCTCCCCTCCACCTTGACCAGGATCTCGGGGCTGGAGCCTATGATCCTGAGGTCGCCGAACTCCAGGAAGTACATGTAGGGAGAGGGGTTGATCTCCTTCAGGACGAGATAGACGTTGAAAGGATCGCCTTCCAGAGGACACTCGAACCGCTGGGCCAGGACGACCTGGAATACATCGCCGGCGTAGATGTACTCCTTGGCCTTCCTGACGGCCTCCTCGAACTCTGCCCTGGCGAAGTTGCTCCTCACTTCTATCCTCCGCTCCCTCTTGACAGGCGTCACTGGCGTGGCGCCTCTGACGACGGCTTCCAGCTCCTCGATCCGCTCCCTCCCGCGCCGGAGCTCCGCCTCCGCGTCCTTCGAATCTTCCAGCCTGAGGTTGGCTATGATGAGGATCTCCCCCCTCCAGTGGTCGAAGACTATCAGGTCCCTGACGAAGAGGAGCTCCGCGTCCTGGTGCCCCAGATCGTCCCTGGTGCCGTTGCCTATCTCCTCGAAGTAACGGACGAGGTCGTAGGAGAAGTATCCCAGGAGGCCCCCGAAGAACTTGGGGAGGCCTTCGGTCTTGTGGATCTTGTACCTCGTCAGGAAGGTCCTGAGGAACTCCATCGGCCTCTCGGCCTTGTGCTCGGTGCCGTTGAGGCGCGCCACACCATCTTTCAGGCTCAATACTTCGTCCCCGCGCCCCAGGAAGGAGTACCTGGCTATCTTCTCTCCTATCTCGGCGGACTCCAGGAGGAACGAGTATCCCTTCCCCCGGAGGCGGGCGTAGACGTCCGTGGGCTCCAGGTCCGCCTTCTTCAGGGCCTTCACCAGGGGGATGATGCACGGCGTACCCTCCCTGGCTATGCCGCGGACTTCCTCAGCCTCCATGGACGAGCTCCCTCACCTTCGCCCCTGGATCCGGGGCCGCCATTATGGCGGAGCCCACCAGGGCGGCGTCGCAGTAGCGGAGGGCGTACCTGAGGTCCTCCTGGGTCTCGATCCCGGAGGCGCTTATCTTGACGCCCTCTATCTCCCCTGCCAGGGCCTTGGTCCTCCCCAGGTCCACCTCCAGGGTGTCTTTGTCCCGGTTGTTGATGACGTATATCTCGGCCCCTGCCTCCCTGGATCGCTCTACGTCCTCCAGGGAGTGGACCTCCACCAGCGGCTCCATCCGGAGCCGCCGGGCCTCCCCAAGGAAGCGGCTCAGGGTGGGCGCGTCGAAGAAGCTGGAGATGAGGAGGATGGAGTCGGCGCCGTAGTGGTAGGACTCTCCCACCTGCTCCTGGGCGAAGAGGAAGTCCTTCCTCAGGACAGGGACCGAAGCCACCGCGGCCACCTCCCTCAGGTTCGCCAGGGAGCCCCCGAAGTACTTCTCCTCAGTAAGGACCGAGAGGCCGCACGCCCCGCCTGCCACCAGGGCACCAGCCAAAGACCCGGGGTCCTTCACCTCTGCCAGCCTCCCGGCGGTGGGGGAGGAGGGCTTGATCTCCGCGATGATAGGATTCAGCCCCGCGGCCCTCTTGGCCTCTATGGCCTCGGCAAAGCTCCTAGGCTTCCGCTCGGCCTTTACGGCCTCGTGGAAGCCCGTGTAACGGGCTCTGCACTCCTCCATGATGGTCCTGAAGCTCATCCCTCTCTCCTTCGCCACGTGGATATATTACCCTATCCCTAAGCTACCGACACCAAACTTGGAACGCTTCCAGGCCTCCACCACCAGTACCACGGAGAGGGCCGCCCCCCCTATGACCAGGTACCCCGTCCAGGCTATGGGCACGGTGTGGAAGAGGGGGTTGAAGAATGGGATGAAGAGGATCGCGTTGAGGAGCAGGAACTCCCAGATCACCGCCAGATTCAGCCACCGGTTGGAGAGGGGCCCTATCTTCGCCAGGGAATGGGTGATGGACCGGCAGTTGTAGGCGTTGAAGAGCTCCATGAGGATGAGGGCGGCAAAAGCCATGGTGCGGGCCTCCTCCAGCCCGTCGCGCCCCAGGGACCAGTAGAAGATGGCCAGGATCCCGAGGGCGAGAAAGACCGTCAGTAGGACTATGAAGCCCTTCATCCTGTGGAAGACCCCGTCCCTGGGGCTCCTGGGGGGGCGCTCCATGATATCGGGGGCCGCGGGGTCTATCCCCAGGGCCAGGGCCGGGAGGCCGTCGGTGGCCAGATTCACGTAGAGGAGGTGGATCGCCAGGAGCGGGATGGGCCAGTTGAGGAGTGCAGCAGCGAACATAGCCAGGATCTCGCCCAGGTTGCAGGAGAGGAGGAAGGCCAGGTACTTGCGGATGTTGTCATAGATACCCCGCCCCTCCTCCACGGCGGCCACGATGGAGACGAAGTTGTCGTCGGCCAGTACCATGTCACTGGCCTCCTTGGCCACGTCCGTGCCGGTGATCCCCATGGCAATCCCCACGTCGGCGATCTTGAGGGCCGGCGCGTCGTTCACCCCGTCCCCGGTCATGGCCACTACGTGGCCGCTCTTCTTCAGGGCCTTTATTATGCGGATCTTGTGAAAGGGGGAGACCCTAGCGTAGACCCTTACCCCCTCAACCATGCCCTCGAAGGCCCCGTCGTCCAGCCCGTCGAGCTCGGCCCCTGTGAGGATCGACCCGCCCTTCAAGATACCGAGCTCCCTGGCCACGGCCTCGGCTGTCGCCCTGTGATCCCCCGTGATCATCACGGTCTTGATCCCGGCCCTTTCGCACCGCCCTATCGCTTCCTTCACCTCCCCCCGCGGCGCGTCTATCATCCCCTCCATCCCGGCGAAGACCAGGTCCTTCTCCATCTCCTCTCGCCCGAGGCCCCCTGTCCCGGCCACCCGGCGGTAGGCCAGGGCCAGGACCCTGAGGCCCTTCGAGGCCATGGTCCTGTTGGCCTCCAGGATCTCCTCCCGCATCCCCTCCGTGAGGGAGATCTCCTCCCCCTCCTTGAGGAAGGCGGCCGAGAGGCCGAGGACCACCTCCGGGGCCCCTTTCAGGCAGAGGAGCCTGGACCCGTCCACCTCGTGGAGGGTGGACATCCTCATCCTCTCCGAGGAGAAGGGAAATTCCCCAACCCTGGGGAGTTTCCCCTCAAGCTCCTCCTTCCAGAGCCCCCCTTTCGCTGCTGCGACCAGGAGGGCTCCCTCCGTTGGGTCCCCGTCTATCCTCCATCCCCCCTCCTTCACCAGCCTGGCGTTGCTGCAGAGGGCCCCTATCCTGAGGAGGTGGGCCAGGTCCCCCTCCGCCTTCACGGCCCCTGCCTCCCCCTGAAAGGCGCCTTCGGGCCTGAAGCCCTCCCCCGAGACCCGCACAAACCTGCCGGCCAGGTATATCTCCCTGACCATCATCTCGTTCCTTGTGAGGGTGCCGGTCTTGTCAGAGCAGATGACCGTGACCGCGCCCAGGGCCTCCACGGCAGGCAGCTTCCTGACGATGGCGTTCCTCTTGGACATCCTCTGGACCCCTATGGCGAGGGTCCCCGTGACCACGGCCGGGAGGGCCTCTGGCACCGCCGCCACTGCCAGGGCTATCCCCCAGATGACCATCTCCAGGGGTGGCCTCCCCCGGACCGCTATCTGGATCAGGCTCACGAATGCTACAATTAGGATGGCGGCCAGGCCCAGCCACCGCCCCACATAGCTCAGCCTCGCCTCCAGAGGGGTGGGCGAGGGTTCCACCTCCTGGAGCGCCGCCGCTATCCTCCCGAATTCGGTGGCCATGCCCACGGCCGTTACGACGGCCACGCCCCTGCCGTAGGTGACCGTGGTGGCTGTGAAGACCATATCCCTCCTCTCCGCCACACCCACCTCCTCCAGCAGGGCGCCCACATCCTTCCTGACGGGCGTCGATTCCCCTGTCAGGGGGGCCTCGTCGACCTCCATCTCCACGATCTCGATCAGCCTGGCGTCAGCCGGGACCCTATCGCCAGAGTCCAGGAGGATGATATCTCCGACCACTACCTCCCTGGCCGGTATCTCCACCTTCCTCCCGTCCCTCAGGACCTTGGCCCTGGGGGCTGCCATAGTCTTTAGACTCTCTATCGCTCTCTCTGCCCTGTACTCCTGGACGAAGCCCATGAGGGCCACGAAGACGATGATGACGGCGATAACGGCTGCATCCAGGACCCCACCTATTAGGGCCGATGCCACCACGGCCGCCAGGAGGATGATGACCAGGGCGTTCTTGAACTGCCTGAGGAAGATGCCAAGGGGGGAGACCCTCTTCTCTCCCCTGACCTCGTTGGGGCCGGACTCCAAGAGCCTCTTCGAGGCCTCCCCCTGGGACAGCCCCTGGGGGCCGGTGCCCAGGGAACGTAAGGTCTCCTCGATGCCCTCCCTGTGCCATGCCCTGGCGTCCATAACCCCCTATCTCATGACCTTAATATTTATTCTTGGCAGATAGAAGGGTCTAGCATGGGGGACGATAGGCGCCTTACGGGCATCAAGCGGTTCCTCCTCGGCCTCATAGCCCTATTCCTCTTCGTCCTGGCGATCCAGGTCTTGAAGGAGGGTGCCAGAGCCCTCGCTCCGGCCGCCAGGGGGGTCGTGGACCTGAACAGCCCCGTGCGCTCCTTGGGCATAGGCTGGCTCTCCGCCATCCTCGTCCTGAGCGGCTCGCCCATAGCCGCCAGTGCTCTGGCGCTCTTCGACGCCGGTGCCATGGGCATGCTGGCAGCCTTCACCATGATAAACGGCTCCAGGTTCGGGGCCTCCTTCGCCGTCCTCCTCCTGGGCTTCTTCTACCACCTATTGGGCCACGAGAGGCACACCAGCTTCTCCGTGGGGATCCTGACCCTCCTGGTAACCTTCACGGTCTACAGCACCGGCATGGCCATAGGCATCCTCCTACTCGTGTACGATGTCCTCGGGTCCATACAGTTCAGTATACCATCCGCCGCCACCCAGCTTATCAACCTCGTCTACGGGCCCATCCTGGAGACCCTTTCTCAGAGGCTGGGGGGGGTCTCCTTCTTTCTCCTGGGGGTAGGGGTTATAATGGCGAGTTTCAGGCTCTTCGACGAGGTCCTCCTCCCACTGCGGCTGGAGGAGACGGAGTTCAGGAAGGTCCACCGCTATATCTACAACCCCTGGGTCATGTTCCTCCTGGGCTTCGGGGTCACGATCTTCACGACATCGGTCTCGGTCTCCATCGGGGTCCTGATACCTCTCTCCACCAGGGGCTATGTAAAGGCCGAGAACCTCGTCCCCTACATCATGGGAGCCAACGTATCGACCTTCATAGATACCCTCATCGTGGCCCTCCTCCTGGGGAATCCTCAGGCCTTCACAGTGGTCCTGGCTGAGATGGTGGGCCTCACCATAGCCTCCGGCCTCATCATCCTCCTCTTCTTCCGCCGTTACGAGAGGCTCATCCTCCGCTCCATGCGGCTCATCAGCCTCTCAAGAAGGAACTTCCTCGCCTTCCTGGCGTTCACCTTTATATTCCCTATCTTCCTATTGGTGGTGTAAGTGCCCATGAAGTTCCTCATGACCACCGACGGCTCGAGGCACGCGGAGGAGGCGATAGCCTACGGCAGTATCCTGGCAAAGGCTCTCGGCGCCGACGTGACCCTCCTGGGCGTGGTGGAGAGCCCCGGGGAGAGCGAGGTCTTAGAGGCCTCCCTCACGAGGTGCCAGGCGATCCTCCAGGGTCTGGAGGTGAGGATGATGGTGAGGGTGGGCCACGCCGACGAGGAGATCCTGGCCGAGAGCGAGAGGGAGTGCTACGACCTTGTCGTGATGGGCTCCCGGGGTGTTAGGGGGCTCACCAGGTTCCTCCTGGGGCCCACGGTCACGAGGGTGGCAAAGTACGCCAGGACATCGGTCCTCATAGTGAGGGGCGCCAGGAATGCCATCTCCAGGGTCCTCATCTGCACGGCGGCCCCCGGGGAGCGGGCCCAGACGAAGGTGGCCTTCGGGGCCAGGATAGCGCGGGCGGTGAAGGCCAGGGCGACGGTCATGCACGTCCTGGACGAGGTCCCACTGGTGGATATAGAGGACGGGGAGATGACGTTCCTGACCGAGACCCTCGAGGCCGCCACGCCGGAGGCGGAGCACCTGAGGAGGTGCCTCGCTATCCTGAAGAGGGAAGGGGTCGAGGGCGAGGCAAAGTTCCGCTACGGGCTCGTGGAGGACGAGATCCTGGCCGAGGCCGAGGAGGGGGGCTACGACCTGGTGATAGTGGGGGCCCACTCGCCCCTGGGGGTGGAGAAGTACCTCATCGGGGACGTGGCCAGCAAGGTGGTGGACCACGCCAAGGTGCCGGTCCTGGTGATCAGGCTGAAAGTGGGGGCCCCATGATCGCCCTCACCATCGCAGGCTCCGACTCTGGCGGCGGCGCCGGGATCCAGGCGGACATAAAGACCTTCACCGCCTTGGGGGTCCACGGCCTCTCGGTGGTCACGGCCCTCACGGCCCAGAACACCAGGGGCGTCGAGGAGGTCTTCGAGGTGCCTGTGGATTTCGTGAGGGCCCAGCTGAAGGCCCTCAAGGCAGACTTCGAGATCAGGGCCGCGAAGACCGGGATGCTCTACTCCAGGGAGATGGTGGCAGCGGTGGCCAGGGA
>JACQPM010000116.1 GCA_016207475.1 Methanobacteriota archaeon
GCCCATGACCTCCCTGGGCCTGTGGCCCATCATCTTGAGGAGGCGCCGGAAGGTGGTGGGCCCTTCCTCCATATCCATTGCCATCTCCCCCATGCTATGGCATATATCCCGTCCACTTCAAAAACATTTTTATATCAACCCGCCCAACCTACCCCTGGTGCTCGATGCTCTCCTTCATAGGCGGAACGGGGCCTGAAGGTCTTGGCCTGGCAGCGCGCCTCGCCATGGCCGGGGAGGAAGTGGTCATAGGCTCCAGGTCCCGGGACCGGGCCCTGGAGGCCGCAGCCAGGGTGCGGGAGATGGCGCCGAAGGCGAGGGTCCAGGGCGCCGAGAACCTGGAGGCGGCCCTCTCGGGGGACGTGGTATTCCTCACGGTCCCCTTCGAGGCCCAGGTGCCGGTGCTCAACCTCCTGAGGGGCGCCCTGGAGGGCAAGATACTTGTGGACGTGATAAACGCCATCGCCTACAAGGACGGCGTATACACGGCCATCCGGGTCGAAGAGGGCTCTGCGGCCGAGAGGGCCCAGAAGATCGCTCCCGGGGCGCTGGTGGTGAGCGCCTTCAAGAACATGAGCTCCGAGCGCCTCCTGGACATAGGTAGGCGGATAGAGTGCGACGTCCTGGTCTGCAGCGATCACGAGGGCCCAAAGCGCCGGGTGATGGCGCTGGCGGAGGAGATCGAGGGGGTCAGGGCCCTGGACGGTGGGAGGCTGGGGAACTCCCGGTACCTGGAGGATATAACTGTCCTCCTCCTGGACCTGAACAGGCGGTTCAAGGCCCAGAGCTGCATCAGGATCGTGGGCCTCTAATCAGCGGGCCTTGTAGTAGCCAGCGTTGAGCTTCTCCTCGTACTCGTCCTTTATCGTCCTCAGGAAGAAGTATACTATGGGGATGCTGGCCAGGGGGATGAGGATGACGAAGGGCTTGAGTAAGGAGGGGGTTATGCCTGGATAGGCGGTGACGATGATGTTGTCGGAGATGGAGAAGACCGAGAGCATGAAGAGGAAGACGACCCCCGCCACCCCAAGGCTCGCCATGATGGGGCAGGCCACGGGCCTCTTGGCTTTATGTCTGTCCAGGAAGGGCAGGGCTATGAGGGCCCCGAAGAAGAGCCCCTGGAGGACGACCCCCCAGACCTTGGCCGGGAAGGGGGGCATGTCCCAGGTCCAGAACTTGAGGAAGCCGTAGGACCAGAGGAGGTACCAGTCGGGGAGGAGGATCTTGGGAGTTGCCAGGGGGTCTCCAGGCTTCTCGAGGGGGGCTCCGAAGGACGCGGAGAGGAAGAGGGTCAGGGCTATTAGGAAGCAGATGAGGATGGCGTCCCTTATGACCTCGTGGGGGTAGAAGGGCGCCCCTTCCACCTTCTTGGCCCTCTTCTTTGCCCGCGCCTCCTCCTCGAGGCGCCGGGCCTCCTCGATGTAATCCCGTATCCTGCCCATACCTCACCTCAGTGGGGCTCCGCCAGCCCCTGCCACCAGACCAAGAGCGAATGGATGAATATCAGCACCCCCACGACGATGGGGAGGAGGATGACGTGGAAGACGTACATCCTGATGAGGGTGTCGGGCCCCAGGGACGTCCCGCCCCACATTAGCTGGGCCATGAAGGCGCCGAGGGTCGGGACGGCGGTGGCCATCTCCAGGCCTATCTGACCCGCCCAGAAGGCGAGCTCGTCCCAGGGCAGCAGGTAGCCGGAGTAGGCGAAGAAGAGGGTCATGGCCAGGAGGCCGACCCCAAGGATCCAGTTGACCTCCCTAGGCTTCCTGTAGGCCCCCGTGAAGTAGACGCGGCACATATGGAGGAAGACGGCGGCCACCATGATCTGGGCCGCCCACCGGTGGACCCCCCTCAGGATGTAGCCGAAGGGCACCTGGGTCATGATGTGGAGCATGCTCTGGTAGGCGATGGGTGGGTCGCCCTCGGTGGATGGGATATAGTAGAAGGCCAGGAGGATGCCTGTTACGGCCAGGAGGAGGAAGCAGACTATCGATATCCCTCCCAGGGCATAGAAGGGGTACCAGAGCCATACGGACCTGAGCTTGTACTTCTCGGTGTGGGTCCTCGGGAGCTGCCTGTTGATGGTGTTGTATAGGTATTCTCCTTTCTCCAAAAGGACCCCGAGCCTCAGCCTCCTGTCCAGCCAGACGGCGATCCGGAAGCCCAGGTCATGGAAGAGCCCCCGACGGTACAGGGGGTCCTCGAACCTCTCGAAGCGCTTTCCACCACCGGCCATCCTAGACCTTCACCCCGCAGTACTCGTACCAGTCCAGGTGGAGCGGCAATCCGATGACCTTTCCGTCCTGGATCTTCACAGGGATTATGGGGATACCCCTGGGTGGCGGCCCCGAGAGGACTCGGGGTCCCATGTACTTTATGACATTGCCGGCCTCGTTGGTGAACTGCTGCTCATAGACATCGAATGGGTCGTATATCCCCGCGTGGCAGGGGCAGAAGATCTTGTCCAGCTCCGGCTTCGCCTTGTGCCAGTTGGGGACGCAGCAGAGGTGGGTGCACTTCCCGAGGAAGGCGATGAAGCCCTGGTCCACGCCCTCCTTGACGTTCAGCTTCGCCGGCTCGAACCTGATCACGATGGCAGGGAGGCCCCTCCAGAGGGCCGAGGCCCCGTCGCCGACCTTGAAGTCCTCGGCCTTGAGCTCCTGCCCGTCCTTCTCCACGAACCAGAGTTCCTTCTCCTCCTTCTCCTCCTTGGATACGTAATACACAAAGGCATCGCTCGTCTTCCTCTCAACCTTCCGCTCCGGCGGCTTGAAGGCGTCTATGGCGGTTATGGTGTTGGCACCCAGGATGCCAACCACGGCCCCGCCTACGCACCCCTTTATGAAGCTCCTCCTGCTCAGGCCTCTCTTCTTCTCGGCCATCTACTCACGCTCCAGGAGGTCCTCGAACTTCCTCCTCCGCTCCTTGATGACGACCCTGTCGGATATGAAGCTCCTCCTGTAGAAAATCAGGATGAAGGCCAGGACTACGAAGGCCATCCCGAGCCAGAAGGCGAGCTCCTCCTGGTCCCAGCCCTTCAGGACCCCGGTGAGGAAGAGGCCCAGGTAGACGAACTCGATGCCGGTGAGCGCCAGGATGGCGCCGGCGGAGACCAGGGACTCGTCGGGCGGCTCGTCCCTGACGATGGTGCCTGGGGCGTCTTTCCTCTCGGCCTTTGCCGGCGGAGCTGTAGGGACGGCCACCCCCGGGGCCGCTGGTGCAGCCGCAGCAACTGCAGCCGGCGCGGGTCCGGGCGCCTTCGCCTCGACCTTCTCCAGGGCCTTCACCTGGATTATACTCACGGGGCAGTTGGTCTGGCACTTGAGGTCGTAGAGGCACTGGTCCAGCTTCTCGGCTATGTACCTGGAGAGGCCGTCGTCCCCCATCTCCCAGATGCCGACGGGGCAGACCTCCACGCAGGTCCCGCAGCCGGTGCACTCCTCCCTCTTCTGCCTGATCTCGACCTTGACCATGATCTTCCCTTACTTCTTCCTATCCGACTGGTCCACAGTCTTCCTAGACTCGCCATACTTGAGGAGGAAGAAGGCGATAACTATTATGAGGAAGGTGGCCACCATGGAGACGATCCCGATCCAGTGGGCCAGTATCGGGACCCCGAAGCTCTTGGCCTCCTTCGCACCCTCCTCCTCCTCCGCCTTCTCGCCCTGGCTCACCGTGACAAACGTGTTCCACAGGTCGCCCTGGTCGTTGGCCCCATTGCCGTTGACGGTATTGACGGCGCCGTAGAAGTACACGTCCCCCTTCTCAGGGGCCGTCCACTTGAGGTTCCACTGCCTCTGGTTGTTCCCCTTGGCCGTGTGGGTGGCCTCCCCGGACTCCGTCACCTGGACGTCCTGGCTCCCTTCGGGCGCAGAGAGCTTCCCGCCGCTGGCACTGAGGGCGAAGCCCCCTTGCCGGTCCACTCCCGTGTTCGCCTGGCCGCCGAGGGTGATGGCGATGGGGTAGCTCTCCCCGGGCTTGTACTTCTCGGGCACCCCAGAGACGGAGTAGGTGACGGCCGGGTCAGCGTTCGTCCTGTGGCACCCGGTGCCCATGTCCGTGCAGCCCCTCTTGGAGGCCCCCGTTATACCTGTGCCGCCGGCGGAGAGGGCCTCTCCGGGGTACGGATACAAGACCGCCAACGCGATGAGCGCGATGATCACGAGACCGACAAAACTTCCTGTCTTCCTCTCGGGCATGGAACCACCTTGGCATGAATCTCGGATACCCATATATAAAAGTTACTATATGGGCGTGGGAGGGCCCCGGCATACGTGCAAGACCTATAGCTTATTTACCCGACCACCCTGACCTTCTCGAAC
The DNA here is from genome assembly GCA_016207475.1 of Methanobacteriota archaeon. Taxonomy (GTDB): domain Archaea; phylum Hydrothermarchaeota; class Hydrothermarchaeia; order Hydrothermarchaeales; family JACQPM01; genus JACQPM01. The sequence continues at coordinate 4,320 of JACQPM010000116.1, forward strand.
TCCACCGATGGCGCCCTCACGGCCGATGTCTGCCGGTAGTCCTCCCCGAGGCCCTTCACCTTCCTCAGGAGCTCGAAGACGTTCCCGGCGAGGATGGCCTTCTTCACCGGCTTCCCCCTGTAGAAGGCGTTCTTGGTCTCGACCGAGAAGTCGCCGGTGATGGGGTTGACGGTGTGGGCCCCTATCAGGCCGTGGACGACGAAGGTCTCCCCGATGCCCTTCTCCCCCTCGACGAGGAAGTTCGTCGGCGCTATCCTCGGGAGGGTGGCGTGGGATCCCCGCTCCGCGTTCCCGGTGCTCTCCCTCCCCGCCTTCCTAGCCGTGTAGGCGTCGAAGAGGAATCCGCGCAACACGCCATTCTCCACCAGGACCTTCCTCTGGGCCCTCACCCCCTCGGCGTCGAAGAGGCCCGACTGGAGCCCCCCAGGCAGGGCGCCATCGTCCACGATGGTGAGCCCAGGCGCGAAGATCTCTTTCCCCACCTCCTTGGCCAGGAGGGAGCGCCCCCTCTGGACGTTGTCGGCGCTCAAGGCCGGCACCAGGGCGTTCTCCAGGAGCTCCGTCACCGCGTCGGGCCTCAGGGTCACGTCCGTCTCCATACTCTCGATCCTCACGGGGTCGACGGACCTGGCAGCCAGCGACGCCGCCTCCTCGCCGACAGCCTTCAGGTCCAGGTCCCCATAGGCGCGTGCGGCGGCGTAGGAGTAGCCCGTGACGTCCTTCCCAGGTACCACGGTCCCGAGGGATGCGAGGCAGAAGGTCACCTCTTCCTTGCCTTCCAGGCCGTGGGTGTTCCAGACCCCCACCTCCCGAGCGATCCAGAGGACGAGGCCCGTGGTGGGTTGGACCTTCTCCCTGGTGCAGGGCTCCAGGAGAGATGGCATCGCCTCCACCACCTCCTCGGGCTGGAGCTCCACGATCCTGCGATCGAAGGCGCTCTCGCCGCCGTACTCCTGCCTCTCGGGGAGCGAGTTATACTCGTCGGCCTCGGCTATGGCAGCGGCCTTGAGGGCCCTCTCAAGGAGCTCTTCCGTCAGTACGTTGGCGAAGGCAAAGCCCATCCTCTTGCCCTTTATGGCCCTTATTCCATACCCGAAGGATATGCCTTCCTTGGAGGTGTTCACCTCCCACCGCTGGACATCGACCTTCCTGGCAGCCTCCCGGAAGTAGTATATCTCCGCCTCCTCGGCCCCCCTCTCAAGGAGCTTGAGGGCCTTCTCGACATCCATCACGCCCCTCCCACGGTGGCCACCGTCCTGATGTGGGGCCCTCCGTCGCCCACCGGGACCTGCTGGGCGGCCTTCCCGCAGAAGCCTATGTGGGTCCCGAAGTCTTTCCCCACGGCGTCTATCTCCTCCAGTATTCGGAGGGTCTCCCCCGAGAGGGCCACGTCCTTCACGCTCTGGGTGATCCGCCCCTTCTCGATGAGGAAGCCCTCCTCGGCGCTGAACTGGAAGACCCCCCGCCCAGGGTCCACCTCGCCGCCCCGGGAGCCTATAAGGTATACGCCGTCCTTTATGTCCTCCACCAGCTCCTCGAGGCTGTGGTCCCTCGGCTCCAGGTAGGTGTTGCTCATCCTGACGATGGGCTGGTAGTTGCAGCCCTGGGCCCTGGCGTTCCCGGTCCTCTCCTGCCCCAGGACGGAGGCTGTCTCCCGGGAGTGGAGGTAGGTCCTGAGGACGCCCCTATCTATGACGGCCTTCTTCATCCCCCGGGTGCCCTCGGAGTCGTAGAAGTAGAAGCCGAAGGAGGCCGGGAGGGTGGCGTCGTCGTATATCGTGACCTCCTCGGAGGCTATCTTCCTCCCCAGCCTCCCCGTGAGGATCGACTCCCCCTGGATGACGTGATCAGCCTCCACCGCATGCCCCAGGGCCTCGTGGATGAAGACCCCGGTCAGGTTCGGGTCCAGGACCACCCGGAAGGCGCCGCTGGGCGGGCTTTTTGCCTCGAGGAGGCGCAGGGCCCTCTCCGTCGCCCCCCGGGCGCCGTCCTCTACCCTCTGGAGGAGCTCCAGTCCGCCGGTGCCCCCCATCCTCTCGGAGCCCATCTGCAGCTTGCCGTCCCCCTTGGCAAAGACGGTGGCGTAGAGGGCCACGCGGGGGTACGCGCTCTCGATCCTGGAGCCCTCGGAGCTCATGTACCGGTACTCGGTCGCCGAGTCGAGGTAGACGATGGAGGTGCTCGCCACCCCCTTATGCTTCCTGGCCTCCTCCTCGCCCCTGTAGAGGAGCTCCTTCTTCTCGGCCACCTCCACCCCCTGGGGGTCGATCCCGGCCCGGATCATGACCTTGTCCTCCACGGGCTCTTCGTCCCGGAATGGGATCCTCGTCCCATGCCTGGCCGCCCTGGCCGCTCTCTCAGCCATGGGGAGGGCGTCCTCGAGGCTGTTGGAGGAGGCGAAGCCCCAGGTATTACCCAGCACCCTCGCCCCGACCCCGAAGGACTCCCCCAGGGATACATCCTTGACTATTCCGTCCTTCAGGACGATGTTGGTGGTATGGGAATACTGGACGGTTATATCAACGAAGCGCGCCTGGACCTTCTCGAAGATGGCCTCTAAAGGGTCCAGGTCGATCTCTATGTCAATCCCTCCAGTCGTGCTGCTAAAGTCCTGCCTTGGTACCGGTGCCCTTCGGGAGAGGCTTCTCGATCCCTGCCGCAGGGAGGGGGAGGAGGTCCTTTATCTTCTCCAAGAGGCCTTCGCCCCCCTCCAGGACGAGGGCCTCCTCCAGGGCCTGGGAGAGGTTCTTGACAGGGACGATCTTTATCAGCCCTGCGGACTTCCTGTCGATCATGACGTCCTTCATATTCCCTGCAGGGATGATGACCTTCTTTATGCCCGCCGCTATCGCGGCCTCCACCTTGGCTGTCACACCTCCCACCGGGAGGACGTCCCCCCTGACGGACAGGGAACCGGTCATGGCGACGCTCTGGTCGATGGGGATGTTCTCCAGCGCGGAGACTACCGCGGTGGCAACGGAGATGGATGCGCTGTCCCCCTCAACCCCCTCATAGGTCTGGAGGAACTGGATATGGACGTCGAAGTTGGATATATCCCGCCCCGTGTGCTTCTTGATGAGGGCCGAGACGTTCTGTATGGCCTCCTTGGCGATGATCCTCAGCTTCCCGGTGGCTATGATCTTCCCCTCCTCCCTCGACTGGGCAGGGGCGACCTCGGCCACTATCGGGAGGATGACGCCGCTGTCCCCTCCGATGACCGCCAGCCCGTTGACCCTCCCTATCGCCTCCCCCTCCACGGTGTAGACGTTGTAATCCTTCTTCTGGCTTATGTAGCGGTCGGCGATCTGCTGTTCCAGGGACCTGGCCAGCGACCTGGCCTTCTGGATGTGCTTGGCCTCCACGTAGGGCGCGTCCTCGGACCTGGCCACATCCCCGGCGGCCCTGACGAGCCCCCCAAGGCCCCGGAGCTTGAGGGTGAGCTTCCCGCTCCGACCTGACCTCTTCCGGGCCTCCTCGATGATCTCCATGACGGCCTCCCTCTTGAAGTGGGGGATCTTCTTGTCCTTAAGGACTTCCTGGGCGACGAACTGGACGAGCTTCTCCCTGTTCTCAGGCGTATCGTCCATGACATCCTTCATATAGATCTCGTAGCCGTAGCCCCTGATCCTGGACCTGAGGGCGGGGTGCATCCTCCCCATGGCCTCTACGTTCCCGGCGGCCACGAGGACGAAGTCGCAGGGCACGGGCTCAGTCCTGACCATCGCCCCCGAGGAGCGCTCGCTCTGCCCTGTGATCGGGAACTTCTTGTCCTGGAGGGCGGTGAGGAGGGACTGCTGGGACTCGATCCCAAGGGTCGAGATCTCGTCTATGAAGAGGACCCCTTTATTGGCCCTATGGGTGGCACCAGCCTCTATGAGTTCGTGGGAGGGCGTCTCCAGACCCCCCGACTGGAAGGGGTCGTGCCTGACGTCCCCGAGCAGGGCGCCGGCGTGGGAGCC
>JACQPM010000120.1 GCA_016207475.1 Methanobacteriota archaeon
ATCCCCAAGTCCCATAATAGTAATTTTTTTATCTGCGAATGAAGATTTGTTAAATTTTTCTAATAAATGTGGATTTGAAACGTCTATTGTTACTAACGGGGTGTTTCTTTCTGATACTTGGTTAAAGGAGAATATAGGCAATCTTGATATAATTGCAATCTCCTTAGATTCTGGCAATGAGACAATTCAAAAGTCATTAAATCGAGGCAATGGAGATCATATTGATCAAACCAGAAGCGCATTTAAACGTATAAGATATTGGGCTAATGAATTAAATCATGAAATTTATATAAAAATAAATCTTGTTGTTAGTGCATTAAATAAATTTGATACTCCCTCATCAATATTGCTAGAATTAAAACCAAATAGAGTAAAGTTGCTTCAGTTCTGTAGAATGAAGGGCGAAAATGATGAATTTGCAGATAAACTTTTTATATCAAAAAAAGAATTTCAAAATTATGTTGATAACATTTGTCCTATTCTAGAAAAATCAGGGATAAAGGTTGTGTCAGAAAATGAAGAAATTTTATGGTCTTCTTATCTTGTTTTAGATCCCCAAGGCCGTTTTTGTGATAAAAGGAAAGGAACAAATAAATTTGGACCTTCTTTGGTAAGTGTTTCTCCATTAAAAGCTCTACAAGCTATTTACTCTCCTTCAGATATAACGAATTTGCGTAGAGAAATGAAAGATAGAGATGGGTTGTACCCTGTTAAATAAATTAATTCAATATTTTTGTATTTTCCCCGACTTCACTCCGCCGATTTGATATGTCTACAATCAGGAGAAGTGGAGTTATCAGTCCAATGCCCTCGGGTTCACTCCCAGCAACCTAAAGATCACTACCGTTTGCCAAAGGGGTAACTACATATCGATATTTTCTGATGTAATCCACAAAGGTGTGGGTCACGGCCATGGCCACGATGAGGGCGACGAGGGCGTAGATGGGGAGGATTCCCAGGAGGAAGGGCAGAGAAGCGACCATGAGGGCCACGAGGGTGTTCACGTGGAGGCCCGGGGTGAGGCCCGTTACCGTGCCCAGGAGGATCCCCAGCAGGGCTGCCAGGAGGACAGCGAGCATGCCGCTACATCACCTTTGCACATTTTTATCTTTATCGAATATTATAAGAAAAAGTTATAACCCCGCCAGGCGATTTATATAAGTGGACCCGAGGCTGGAGGCCCTCAGGACCGGGGTGGAGGGGCTCATCGAGGCCCATGAGGGCCTGGTGGTGATGGGGGCGGAGTTCGCGGCCATAGACAGGGCCAGGGTAGAGGGGCTGAATGCCGAGTACCTGCGCTTCCTCTCGGAGCCCGGGTACAGTCCAGAGTTCGAGACCGCAAAGGAAGCTACAAGGCAGGGGCTCGCAGTCCTGGGCAGGCAGGGGGTGGCGGTGGCTGAGGAGGCGGCGAAGATCGAGGCGCTCAGGTCCCAGGTAGAGAGGCTCGAGGAGGGGGAGGTGAAGGTCGCTGCCAGGGATTTCCTGGCCCTCTTCCAGGAGCAGCACCTCTGCATTAGGAATATCGTGGAGACGCGCCGTAGGATGTTCGAGGTCCAGATCAAAAATCTGGAGAGGGGCCTCCAGGAGGGCGCGAGGTGGGAGGAGGTAGACTGGAGGCCGGTGGAGGGGGAGCAGGAGAAGGGGAAGGCGGCCCTGGAGGCGGCGGTGGAGGCCTACGGGAGGCTAACGGCGCTCCTCCGGGCATGATATATCGCCTGGCTCCTTCGGGACCACCTCCAGGCTGCCGCGGTACTCTTCCACCCTCCCGCGGACCTTCAATCTGTAGCCCCGCTGGAGGCATCCCCCACCTTCCAGCTCCTTCGCAAGGCCCCGGAAGATGGGCACCATCATCTCCCCGGTACCGTCCTCCAGCCTGAGGAAGATGTGTCCCTCCGGGTGGTCGCTCCGATGGGTGATATTCCCCTCCACCACCACCCATCCCCCCACGGCATCATCCCCCACCTCCACGATCCGCACCAGGGTGGGCTGCACGTGGACCGAGGCCACGTAGATCAGGACCAGCCCCGTCAGGGAGGCGAGGAGGGCCAGGCCCAGGAGCAGCGGATCTCTCAGCCTACCACTTCCATAACGCCGACCACCCTCCCGCCCCGCAGGTTGAAGGATCCTCTCTCCACCGCCAGCCTCACCCTGTCCCCGACCCTGGCCCCGACCCTGTTCTCGAAGGTGTGGACCCCTGGCTTTACTCCGGAGCGGATGTCGAAGTTCGTCTTCACCCTGACCATGTTCCCGGCCTCCAGGACCCTGCCGAAGGTGTAGTCCCTGGAGTACCTCAGCCGGAAGTAGAGGAGGAAGAGGAGGACCAAGGCCAGGGAGACCAGGACCAGGTGGAGGTAGGGGAGGGAGAGGAGGAAGGGATTCCACCTGGCGGAGAGGAGCAGGATGAGGGAGGCCCCCAGGTAGGAGGCGAAGAAGTCCCTGTAGGCCGGGTAATCCTCCCTGAAGGCCCTCCTTATGGGGCTGTGGACGAGGTAGGCCACGTAGAGCGCCAGGAGACCGGCGGGGGGGAGATACTTCCGCGGGGCCACGAGGCCGAAGATGAGAGGTATGGTGAGGAGGAAGAAGACGAGGGAGGCGGCCTCGGCCTTGAGGATGAGGTAGTCCTTATACTCTATCCCCCGCCCCTCCAGGAGGGGGTAGGGATCCAGACGCCGGAGGAGAGATAGGAATCTCTCCGAGATTCTCATGAGAACTTCTACGAGGTTGAGGGTCTCCTCACCCACGTCCTCCAGGAATCCCATAGGTTAGTGAAGGGTGCCATGCCTATTTTAAGCTTAGGGGACCCAGGTTGGGTCGTTGACGTGGAAGATGTAGTAGCTCCCCGTCGTCTGAGCGAGGCTGACCGTCGTCCCTGGCCACTGCCCGCTGAAGGCGTAGGCTATATACCTCCGCGCCTGGGTGCTGACGGTGCCTGTGATGCTGGCGGTATTCAGGTAGCTGGACCCCTTCAGATAGATCTCTATATAGACGTCGTCCTTCCCGGTGGCGTTCTTGGCCACGGAGTACGCTATCCTGTCGAGTTTCAGGACCCCCAGGGGATTCTCCTGGACGCCGGACCCCGCATACCCGAGGCCCCTCATCCCCATGGCAAAGGTGGCCCCGTTTCTCGCGGCGGCTATCCCGTTATTCAGCTCATTCTGCTTCAGGATGTAGGGTATGGCCGTGATGACGATGAGCAACACCAGGCCCACCATCAGGACGAACTCAATGCCTACCTGCCCCCGTTCCATCAGAGCACCCCTATATTCCCGGAGTTGGCGTATATCACCACGTGGGTCCCGTTGTTCCTCACCGTCGTCTCGTTGTAGTAAGGCGGCAGAGGGCTGGCCACAGAGACGTTGGCAGGGATTATGGGTACTGTGGTGTTCCATATCCCGCCCCCTGTCTTGGACATATTCTTGGAGATGACTATCGTCCTGCCGCTCGTGTTTATCCTTATGGGGAGGGCTATGCCCGTGCCCTCTATCCTGCTCGCATCCCCCAGCCTGGTGTAGTTCATCACCGTCGGATCGAGGTAGATGGCGAAGCCCTTACCGTTGGTGTAGACGTTGTTTATAGCCTCTGCAAGGAACTCGCCCACCATCCTGGCCTCCCCTGCCTCCCCCACCTCCCTGGCCAGGTAGAACCTCTCCCAGGCCAAGTTCGTGAAGGAGATTAGGAGGATGACGGCCACCCCCACAATCAGTATGGCCTCAATGGATACCTGCCCCTTCTCCATCTCACAACCTCGTGAAGTTTATATTCCTCCAACCCACCAGGACCCTGTAGCTCCTCCCAGATCCCTCCGTTACGTTCCCGAGGGTGGTGCCGCTGTATATCTTCCACCCCTTCCCCGGGAGACCCCTGGTAAAGTTGTAGGACTCGCTCCTCTTTAAGGTACCGTCGGAGTGGTAGCGGGTTATATCCACCCTCGTGGTGAGGCTGTCGCCGTCGGTCCCCAGGGTGGTGGTCACGTTTATGAGAGGTTTCCCGCCTACAGTTCCCTGGGAGCGATAGCCGGGAACATAGACCGTGAGATTCCTCCGCCCCCCAGGGCCTATGCCCTCGGCCGCAGTTCCCAGCTCCTCCGTGACGTACCTGGCGTCGGCTACCAGAGAGACGTCCACGGCATCGTCCGTCGTCCAGAAGGCCAGCGGTACCGAGGTGCCTATCAGGATGAGGACAAAGAGTCCTACAAGGATGATGAACTCTATGGTTATCTGCCCTCTCTCGCCCCTGTCCCGAGCTTCCATCTTCATACGAGCTTTATGGTCACCTCACCCTGGGCGCAGACCGGGAAGACGATCCTGGGGGTACTGTTGGTCACGTTGTTCTCAACCCTGAGGTTGAAGATCCCTTTCCCGTTCCCATCGAAGGTACAGGTCCTCTCCTCGCCGGCCGGGCCGTTTCCGATCCCTGGCATGTCCAGGACCACCAGGGCCCCCCACCCGTCGTGGATCCTGTAAAGCTGGCTGGGCACCTTCTCCTCGGAGTCCCAGACCCCGATCTCGTAGCTGAGGACCGGCCTCTTGGAGGCAGGATTGGTACCGTCGTTGGGCGGGTTCGTATTGACCTCCCAGCTCCGCAGGCTGGACGTGATGGTGATGGACTGGGCCGCACCTGGGCCGAGGGAGTTGACGGTCTCTATGGTGCTGACGATCCTGTTGAGATTCTCCCTGGCCTCCAGGACCGCATCCAGGTCAGTGCTCGCCCTGGCGCTCTTGAGCGCCGTCGTCATGGACACTCCTACGAGGATGAGGACGAAGAAACCGAAGATTATTATGAACTCTATGGTGGCCTGCCCTCTCTCCATCCATCTACCCCCTGAGGAGAGCTGCCATATCCCCCAGGACCAGGGATAGGATGAACCCTGGCAGGACGGCCGTGGCGAAGGGGATACCGATCTTGACCTCGATCTTCTCCACCTTCCCCTCGCCAGCATAGGATCGCAGGGCCGCGATCTCCGCTGCGCTCAAGCCGGCGGCCGTGGAACGGGCTATGTAATCCCTGGATGCGCCGCTCTTCCCCCTCGCCATCGCGTCTCTCACCCTCTCGACTAGCCCCCTATCATCTACTATTAATCTCCCCCCCTCCACATATATATCTCCTGCCGGTATCATCCCCACCTCTAGGTCTCTGACCATCACCTCATCCCGGAGGCCTTTCTGGACGGCCTTCCAGGACCTCCAGAGGGTCTTGAGGGCCAGGAAGGAGAGGAAGAGGAAGAGGGAGTATCGGGCCATGGAGGCGAGGCCCTCAATCCCGCGGACGGAGAGAAAAGCCGCCAGGGGTAGGAGGGAGAGGAGGAGGCGCCGATCCTCGCCGAGCTTCACCAGGGAGAGGGGCACCAGGAGGACCAGCCCATAGGGGCCTGCCAGGAGGTAGAGGGCCAAGAGCCCCAGGCCCAGGAGCGTGCTTTTCAACCCGGTGGATATATCCCCAGCACGGGGTAAGAGGTCCCTTAGGCATCCCCTGCGCCATCCCCTGGCCAGGGCATAGATGACGAGGACTGGAAAGCAGACGATGAAGACGGCCAAGACGGTGTTCAGGAGGACCGTGAGGGGGAAGGGATAGGGGGCCAGGGCGGGTACAAAGTGGCCCTCCAAGAAGGCCGGGTATCTGGGCACCAGTGCGGCGATGAAGAGGAAGAGCTTCAGGTCCCCGGCGGACCAACCCCCGGCGAGGAGGAAGGCGTACCCCAGGAAGAAAATCGCCGTCAGACCCTTGGCCAGTTCCAGGAGGAGGCGCCACTCTCCGGTATAAACGGCCCAGAGGCCGTTCCCTAGAATCCCCAGGCCTATGAGGGGGAGGGTGAGCCTGTTGGGCACCCTCCTCTCCTTCAAGTCTGTAACGAACGCTATCGCAGCGCCCCCCAGGGCCAAGGATACGAGAACGGGCTCCGGGGATGCGATCATCGGGTGATCTTCGTCAGGGTGGCGTTCCTCTGGGCCCCTACCCAGTCGGAGACGACGCTGGCGAAGGCGTTTATGGAGCCCCTCAGGGCGTAGACGGTGAGGGCGGCCAGTATCACGCCGCCGGTGAGGAGGATGAACTCCAAGCTCACCTGGGACCTCTCCCCTCCTAGAAGTGACATGGGGGTAATATCGATGGTCGGTTATAAATAATTTTAGGTAGAGGTGTAGGCATGATCAGACGTGGTACCGTGGCCATCCTGGGGGTCCTGGCTTTGGCCGCCATCTTGCGGCTCTGGGGCCTGAGCCAGCCCATCTGGCCTGACGAGGCCCTCTACCTCCAGACCGCCAGGAACCTCTACCTGGGCCGGGGGCTGACCTTCGATGGCACCCCATGGCATGAGACGCAGCCGCCCTTCTTCATCTTTTCTCTTGCCATCTCCAACCTCCTCACCGGTACCTCGGAGGTCTCGGCTAGGATGGTGGCGCCGCTCTTCGGCGTCCTGGGGGTACTTGCCGTCTACCACCTGGGGAAGGCGCTCTACGGCGAGAGGGCGGGCCTTTTGGCGGCCCTCCTCATGGCTGTCAATCCAGCTCACTGGTTCTTCAGCCGCATGGCCCTGGCCGACGTCCCCCTGGCCACCCTCCTCACCCTATCTGCATACCTCCTCTACACAGGCCATGAGAAGGGGGATGGGCGGACCCTCGCCCTAGCCGGGGTAGCCATGGGCCTCGCCTGCCTGACGAAGCGGATAGGCCTCCTCGTATATCCCATAACCATCCTCTACCTCACGGGCAGGTCCCGCACGGCCTGGACCAGGGATAAAGGGGTCCTGGGGATGTTCGCCATATCCATCGCCCTCCAGCTCCCCTGGTACGCCAGGAACTACGCCCTCTTCGGAGACCCCCTGGTGAGTACCTGGAGCTACGTGGCCGGCATCTTCGGGTCCGAGGGGCCCGAGACCCTCAACCCCCTCCATATACCTGCCCTCCCGTTGCCCATCCTCCTGGCTGCCCTCTGGGGTGCCCTCCCCAAAGGGCGGGATATGAGACGGAGGGACCTACCACTCCTGTATATCTCTGCGTTCCTGCTGGTCCTGGCCCTCTGGTACAGGCTGGAGGTCTCCCGCTACCTTATACCTGTGGTGCCATTCTTCTCCCTCCTGGCGGCCCTGGGGGTCCTGGAGGCCTCCCATCTCCTGGCCGGGAAGAAGGCTAGGTCCGTCTTTATAGCTGCCTTCCTCATAGCTGCCCTGGCCGCAAGCCTCCTGGAGGGGACCGCAGTCCTGGAAAGGAACGGGCATAAATATGAGGGGTACAAGGCATCTGCCATCTGGATCAACGAAAACACACCGGCGGATGCCGTCGTGGTCTCCAATGCCAGGGCGATCTTCTACTACTCCGCCAGGAACACCACCTACTTCCCGCCCTCGGAGGAGGCCCTCTGGGAGCTGGTGAAGGGCAGGGAGGCATACTTGGTGGTGGGGGACTGGCCGGTCCATAGAGGCTATCCGGGGTACATCAGCAATCTCTCAGGTATAAGGCTCGAGGCGACCTTCAACGAGCCACCGATGCCTCAGATAAAGGTCTACAAGGTGGTGTGGCATGAATAGGAGATGGCTCCTCCTGTTGGGGATACTCCTGGCGGGCCTCTCCCTCCGCCTCTGGGTCTCGGACTTCGCGCCCATGGAGCTGGACTACGACCACTTCTACCACGCCAGGATTGGGAGGCATATCTATGAGGGGGGGCACCTGCCTGCCTGGGACGACAAGGAGCTGGGTGGGATACCCTACTATTACCCCCCGGGGTACCACATATGGATAGCCCTGGGGAAGGCGCTCCTACCGGGCCAGGATTATATCCAGGTCGGGTCCATCCTGACGGCGATCTTCGGAGTCTTGAGCATCCTAGCCCTCTATATCCTGGCCCGGCGGGAGATAGGACGGAATGGGGCCCTGGTCGCCTCCCTCCTCTTCGCCACCCTCCCCATAGCCGTCATAAGGACCGGCCTCTGGGCCAGGCCCACGGGTCTGGCAATCCTCCTCGCCATCTTGGCAGTTCACGCCCTCCTGCGGTCCTGGGAAGACAGGAGCTGGGCCCCCGCAGCCCTCATCCTCGGCGCATTCGTCCTCTCCCACAGCTCCGTCCTCTTCTTGGTCTCCCTGGGCCTCCTGGGCGCAGCCCTCGGCCGTGGAGAGAGGTACAGGAGGAGGCTCCTGGCCCTCTCCACGGCCGCCATCCTCCTGGGCCTCCTCTACTACGCCAGGTACATCCCCTACCTGAACTTCTCCTTGGGCTATACGAAGGAGCACGAGCCGGCCATATCCATCGGCGCCTACCTCGCCTCAGGCCTGGACCCTGCCTTCCTCCTCCCGGAGTTCTTCTTCCTCTCCTACCTTGCCCTCACGTCCCTCCCCCTCATCCTCTACGGCCTCCTCCTCTTCCTGAGGGAGGGGCGCCGGGAGCTGGCCGGGATGGTGGGGGCCACCATCCTCCTGGCCTTCTTCAGGTACAACCTCCTCATAATCTACGACTTCCTCCTCCTCCTCGCCTTAGGTAAGGCGCTGGTGGCTATCTCCGGGGTCTCCATCGGAGCCAAACGGATAAGGTTCGGCTGGTCCCTCTCCGCCCTCCTATTCCTCTCTATCCTCTCCTTCAACCTCTTCCTCGTCTCCGCCTTCCATGGGGAGCGCGGCCCCCTGGAGAAGTATGAGGCTGTAAGGACCGTCCTGGAGAGAGCCGATCTGGGGCCTGGGGACCTGGTCCTCTCCAACGAGATCGTCGCAGGCCACGGGATAGCATACTACTCCAGGGCCGCCAGCTACCTGAGTGACCTGACGGACGTCAGGAGATGGGATGAGCATATAGCCGTCTACAAGGTGCTCATGGAGGAGGCTGACGAGAAGCGGGCCCTCAAGACCCTCGAGAGGGAAGGGATAGACTACCTCCTCATCATAGAACCCAACAGGAGGGGGAACTTCCCATTCCTGAACAGTACGGACCTCCCCATCGTCCTGGTGAGGGGGGAGGGAGGGTACACGGCGGCCCTCTATAGGCTCCCTTAGATAGTATTCGAGACCTCTTGGATCCTCGACTTCACCTTGCCGAAGCTCTCGTTGGCGCTCTGGTTGAGAGAGGTGCCGCCGCTCTTCGTCATGGAAGCGTATACAACGAAGATGACTATGGCAGCTACAATAACACCGCCAACTATGAAGATGTACTCTATGGACCCCTGCCCCTCTTCCTCTTCGAGCAATCTCCAGGGCATCATATGATTATAAGTCTGCTCTTTAACTCTTTATAAAACTGCCTTCTGAATATATCATTTGTAAATATAAAAAAACCGTGAAGGGTCATGGCCCTTCACAGGGTATTTATGGCTTCCTGGGTCCTGGTCCTTATCTTGGCCACGCTCTCGTTGGTCGTCTGGTTGAGGGAGGTGGCGGCGCTCTTTGTCATACTGGAATAGATGGCGAATATAACCACCGCGGCCACTATTATGCCCCCGGCCAGGAGGATGTACTCTATAGCTCCTTGAGCTCTCTCTTCGTGCAACAGTCTCTCGAACAAAGGATCGACCTCCTTTTGGCATATTGTCTACCCCGATATATTTAAGACATCTGTTTACGCCGATGTAAACCGTCCGGGTATATTTATGTCCAAACGGCACCGCTTAGAAGGCGGAGACGATATTGGGCATCACGAACCTGACAAAGGCGAAGACCGAGTAGGCCACGAGGGCCATGGGGATCATGAACTTGGCGCCCTTCTTCGCGTCCCCGAACATGACGACGCCTATCATCAGGGC
>JACQPM010000117.1 GCA_016207475.1 Methanobacteriota archaeon
CTCCAGTATGCTCGAAAAGAACCCCGGCTCTGTGCCTGCCTCTATGCGCTCCCTTGGAGTGTCTTCCTTGGGCATTGGCTTAGGCAGCTCAAGCTTTGCATCTGCATCCGGAGCCTTTGACTTTGCCATCTTGGCTTTTTTTATTGCATCAGGAATGGGCTCTTTTTCCTTGTCAAGGTCGTCAAGCGTGCCCTGCTCCGAGCTTTCAGGCTTATCAGAAACAGGCGCGTCAAGCGGAGGCAGTTCGTCAGGAACATCTTCTGCCTCTTTGGGAGGAGAAGGCGTTGGAGCCTCTGCCTTGGCCCTGCAGTCCTCGACGATCTCCGGGGGTATCATCCTCAGTGCCACGATGATCAGAGCCGGTACGATAAAGGCAGAAGTACACAACCAACTGCAAGCTCGAGAAGAAGTTTTGAGAGCTTCGGCGTTCGGCTATCTTTTAGTAGGAGTTGATAACATGTTTCTAGGTCGTCAGCTTCCTGTAGACCTCTGGCAGCTTCCTCGGGAGCTTCTCGACCTTGTCCAGGATTACATAGCTCACCTCACCGAACATGTGGGGCATGTAGTCCCTGGCCTCGGTGTCGATGGTGATGCAGAAGGGGCGGATGTGCTTCCTTTTTGCCTCTATGAGGGCCTTGCGGGTGTCCTCGACGCCGTGCTCGCCCTTGTACTCGTCGAAGTCCTCGGGCTTCCCGTCGCTCAGTATGATCATCAGCTTGACCTTGGCCGGGGTCTCGTCCAGTATCTTCGATAGATGCCTTATGGGGGGCCCCATCCTGGTGTAGTCGAAGGCCTCCATCCCGGCGATGCGGCTCTTCACGTCCTCGGTGTACTCCTCGTCAAAATCCTTGATCGTGTAGAAGTCGCACTGCTTCCTGGTCTTCCCAGAGAACCCGTAGATGGCGTACTTGTCCTGGAGGATCTCCAGGGCCTCGCACATGAGGACGAGGGCCTCCTTCTCCGTGTCTATCACCCAGCCGGTGGTGGAGCCCGACATGTCCACCAGGAAGGCCACGGCTATGTCCCGCTCCTTCTTGTCTACCCGGATGTAGATCTTCTCCGAGGGGGCGGTCCCGGCCTTTATATCGGCCAGGGCCTCGATGAAGGCGTCGATATCAATCTCTTCCCCCTGGATCTCCCTGAAGAGGCGCTTGTAGTCGGGCCTGAGGATCTCGAACTGCCTCCTCACCTGGGTCACGAGCTCCCTGTGCTTCTCCAAGGTCTTCTCCACGAACTTGTCGGAGCCCCTCTTCATCCCCCTCTCCTTCAGGGCACACCAGGCGGCCCTGTAGTGACCCATCTTGTAGTCCCACTCGTCGTAGAGGATGGCGTCCCTTGCATCTTCCTCCGTCAGCTCCACCTGGAACTCCGTCACCCTCGCCTGGATGGAGGCCCTGATCTTCCTCCCGGCGCTGTCCAGCACCTTCATCAGGAGGCTGGAGTCTATCTGCCCCATCTCCCCCAGCTGCTTCTCTATCTCGGCCAGGAGCTCCTTCTTTATCTCCTCCGGCAGCTCCACGCCGAAGCGGAAGAGGAAGTCCAGGGGGGCGCCGTGGGCGAAGGGGTCCGCCACCTCCCCGGCGGCGTGCTGGACCTGGGAGTCGATCTCAGGCGGCGGCTTTATCTTCAGGTCCTCCAGGAGGCGCCTCATCTTCTCGCCCAGCTCCCTCTGGGTCTCCCGCAGCCCCGCCGTGACTCGCTCTGGTTTGACCACACCCCTGTGGTACATATCCTGGAAGCCGGCGTAAGGGGAGTCGAACCCCTCCAGGATCTCGTAGATCTCGGCCGTGGCGCGGGCCGTGTCCTCCACCGTGGCCATCTCTCCCAGCACTTTATCGGCCATGGCCCGGCACCGCCCGACGACCGGCATGAGATCCTCAGGGAGGGGCTCCCTGAGGGTCCCGCGCGTCAGGAGCTGCATCAGTCCCTCCAGAACCGCTTCCCTCTTGGAGAGTTTGGAGAAGTTAGGGCGGAGCCCCCACTCCATGGCGACCACCAGGTCCAGGTCCCGGCCGAGCCCCCTGAATTCCAACCGGAGGGCGTGCTCGACGCGTGCGTTCTCCAGGAGGGAGAAGAGGTCCGTGGCCATGGCCCTGTCGGGGAAGAGGGTGAGGAAGCTCTCCAGGGTCGAGGCCTCCTGCGAAGCGCTCTTCCCGTACCTGCTCTCGAGCCTCTCGAAGAGCTCTTCCAGCTCCTTGGACCTCAGCTCGAAGGAGCGGTACCTCATCTGGGCGTACTTGTGGGCCGCCATCACCTTGTAGAGCTTGAAGTTCAGCCCGTTATCATCAGAGAGGTCCACCTGGGGCGGGAGATAGACACGCCTGGTGTCGGTGTAGCTCTCCTCCCCCTTCTCAAGCCTGAGGGATCCGCCCGAGAGCCCGTCCAGGTATATCCCCAGGGTCCTGGCCACGCCCTCGTACTCCAGCCCGTGGACATGGATCTTCTGGATAGTCTCCCTGGTTATGCCCTTGAAGAAGTTCCTGGCAGGCACGGCGCCGTAGCCGTCGAAGAGCTCCAGCCCCATGGCCACCCACTGCTTCATGTCCTCGAAGGAGAAGTGCTTTATGGCATCGGGGGCTGTCTTGAAGAAGTAGAAGGCCATCTCGGGGTCCCGCTTCCCCAGGTCCATGCCGAGGTTGTACACCTCCTCCAGGACGGCCTCCTCGAGGGTCATGAGCCCAGGGACCGCCTCGTCGATGGACTGGAGCCCCCTGGCATAATGGGTCCCGGTGTACCTCTGGACTATGACGTCCTCACCGAAGGAGTTCTGCCCCAGGATCTTGAAGAGCTGGGCCTTCACATCGTCGAAGGCGGCCATCCTTACATCACGGTGGTTATCAGCTCTTTTATCGCCTTCTGCATCTCCGCGTCGTCTGTCAAGGGGTTGCCTATGGCGATCTCGCAGGCCTCGATGGGCTCTATCCCGCTCTTGATCAGCTTCCCTGCGTAGATGAGGAGCCTCGTGCTGGCCCCCTCCTCAAGCCCCTTGTCCTTCAGGTTCCGGATCTTCTCGCCCAGCTTGACAAGCTCCACGGCCTGCTCCTTCGGGATCTGGGCCTCGTGGCTCACGATCTCGGCCTCCATCTCCTTGGGCGGATAGCTGAAATTCATGCCCACGAACCTCTGCCTCGTGCTGTGCTTCAGGTCTTTCATGACGGACTGGTAGCCGGGGTTGTAGGAGATGCAGAGCATGAACTCGTCGGGCGCCTTCAGGATCTCGCCCTTCTTCTCTATAGGCAGAAGCCGCCTGTCGTCGGTCAGTGGGTGGATAACGACCGTGGTATCCTTGCGCGCCTCCACGATCTCGTCCAGGTAGCAGATGCCGCCCACCTTCACCGCCCTGGTCAGGGGGCCGTCGACCCACTCGGTCTCGCCGCCCTTGACCAGGTACCTGCCCACCAGGTCGCTGGAGGTGAGGTCGTCGTGGCAGGCGACGGTGATGAGGGGCCTCTTCAGGCGGTAGGCCATGTACTGGATGAACCTGGTCTTGCCGCACCCCGTGGGCCCCTTCAGCATGACCGGGAGCCTGTTCTTGTAAGCAGTCTCGAAGACCGCCACCTCGTTCCCTACGGGGGAGTAGTAGGGCTCCTGCTGGACCATGTACTCCTCTATCCGCACCCTGCCGGCGAGCATCTCCTTCATACCATTCCTCCTGGCGTTCAGTCCCAGCTTAGTATGGGCCATAGGTTTAAAAATACTTATGTAGTTTAACAACGTACAACATTTAATCTGGACGGTGGTTGGATGGCGGAAGAGAGGGACGTGGAGAAGGAGCTGGAGACGGTGGCGAAGAACCTCAAGGTCTTCGTAGGGAAGGGGAAGGAGACGAAGGAGGCCCTCCGGCACCTGGGGGTCAAGGTGGAGGAGATACCGGAGAGCGCCGGGAAAGAGGTGAAGAGGGCCGCCAAGATCCTGGAGGGGAAGGCAGAACCCTCGAAGAGGGTTCCGGAGGTCTGCGAGATCCTGGGGCGGTTGAGCGACGACGAGAAGATCCCGGAGAAGATAAGGACGACCTTCATAGACACGGCCATGAAGAGGCTGGGGGAGCTGAAGGGATGCGAGGTCCCGTTCCCAGAGACAGGGGGAATCCCGGGGGTACCCTACGGGCTGGAGTTCTTCATCTCCGACGACAAGAAGGTGGAGATGAGGCGTAAGAGGATGGGTATCACGGCCATACCGGCGATCGTCAGGGAGGCGGCCGTGAGGGCCCAGGAGACCCTCTCGGATGCCAGCCTTGGGGAGAGGGAGAGGGCGATCCAGGCGGCGGATATCCTGATGGAGCCCCTCCAGCCGGCGGTCTTCGGCACCAGGGACAGGAAGGATCTCCTGGAGCTCCAGCAAGAGATCAAGTGCGCCCTCTGGGAGGTCGCCAACGCCTTAACGTGCAGTGCCGCGTCCAAAGGCTGATTCCCACTTCCCCAGGGCCAGGCGGAGCTCCTCGTGCTTCGAGGCGTACTCATCTATATCTATCCCCTTTACGTAGGCCTCGGCCGCCTGGACCATCGCCTTTGCGCCGGCCCTGACGCCCTTGGGATGCCCTGAGACGCCGCCGCCGGCCTGGACCTGGACGTCGGGCCCCGTTACGGCCAGGAGCTGCGGGACGAGCCTGGGGTGCATCCCGCCCGAGCAGACCGGTATCAGGGGCTTCAGCCCGTAGAGCTCCCGGGTCAGGACGCTCTGGGAGGCCTTGTCCTCCCCCGCTGCGCCGTGCATCTTCCCTACCCCGAAGGTCCCTACGTGGAGGCCGTCCCCTCCGGCGAGCCTCACCAGGAGGGCGAAGACCGGCATCGCGATCCCGTGGGTTGGGTCCCTGGTCATGGCCGCGTGCATGGCCCTGTGGACGTGGATAGGCACCTTTATGGATGGATCCTCAGCCAGGCACTGGACGGCGGCGAAGCCCGAGGTAAGGACGTCCACCATCAGGTGCCTCGCTCCAGCCTCGATAACCTCCTCGGCCAGCTCCAGCAGATGGTCGCACCGGGTCGAGATATTGACGGCGTGGAGCATCTTCCGGTCCGTCTCCTCTTCCACCCTGTCCAGAGCTTCAGCTATGGCCGAGGTCCGCTCCACGATGGGGCAGAAGGCCTGGTCCACCAGGGTCTCGTCATCCTTGGAGTTGGTCAGCCCCCCCATCCCTGCCTCGTAGACGTAATCCCCGTAGCCCCTGGGCGGGAGGCCTATCTTCGGCTTTATGATCGTCCCCAGGAGAGGAGTCCCAGGCTTCCTCCTCAGGATCTCCCGGACCCCTCCAGCCCCGAACTTGGGCCCCTTGAACTGGCGGACGATGGCCCCGGGGAGGCTCACCTCCTCCAGCCTCAGCCGTTCCACGGCCTCCAGGCCCAGCACGTTCCCTGCCACGATGGACAGGATCTGGGGTATCCCTCCCCTGGGGATGCTGAAGTCCTCCACCGGTATCGCTATGACGGCCATGCCGCTCCTGGGGC
>JACQPM010000118.1 GCA_016207475.1 Methanobacteriota archaeon
AGCGAGTACGAGCCCGAGCAGTTCCCTGGCCTCGTCTACAGGATGCATGACCCCAAGGTAGTCCTCCTCCTCTTCGGCTCAGGCAAGATCGTCTGCACCGGGGCCAAGAGCATCCCCGATGCCGAGAGGGCAGCGGAGAACATACACAAAAAGCTTAAAGAACTGAATTTGCTGTAGGGGTACATGATGGACAAGGGCGAGTACGAGGAACTCCTGGAGAAGGCCTACACGGAGCTGCCAGCGATAGTGAAGGAGACGACGAGGTTCGTCACCCCGAAGATCAATGCCATGATCCAGGGGAAGCTGACGGTGGTCCAGAACCTCGGCGAGGTAAGCAAGCTCGTGAACAGGGAGCCGGACCTCCTGGCGAAGTTCCTCCTGAAGGAGCTCGGTACCAGCGGCTCCATCGACGGGCAGCACCTGACCCTCAAAGGCCAGTTCAGGCCCACCCAGATCCAGGAGAAGTTCGAGGCCTTCCTGGGCCAGTACGTCCTCTGCTCGGAGTGCGGGAGGCCCGATACCAAGATCATGAAGGAGGAGAGGTTCACCTTCCTCAAGTGCGAGGCCTGTGGCTCACGCCACCCCATAAGCGCCCTCAAGATGCCCCAGGCGAAGGAGGGGGGGGCGAAGGTGGAGATAGGGGAGGAGATAACGGTGGAGATCACCAGGACCGGGAAGAAGGGGGACGGGATGGCCCGGATGGACAAGTACATCGTCTTCGTCAGCGGGGCCAGGGAGGGGCAGAAGGTGAGGGCCAAGGTAAAGAACGTCCAGGGGACGATGATCTTCGCCGACGCCACGGAGATCCTGAAGAAGTGAGATGTTCAGAGGCCTGAGGATATACGCAGCCGGCTTCGTCCTGGGCGCTCTCTCTTCGATCGCCCTCTTCTTCCTTGCCAGGGATCTCTACCTATCCCTCCTGAGGCTCCTGGCGGCGAAGGCCGGGGCCCAGACGGCGGCGGTGGGGTCTCTCCCCCTGATGATCATCCTGAACAACCTCCTGGCCTCCTTCGTAGGAGCTTACCTAGGTTACCTCCTGGCCCGCCTCTTCCTCTACACCGATCCGCCTCCATCCCAATCCTCCGCCCGCCTCCTGAAAGCCCTGGACGGCAGGCTAGCCGGGGCCGACCCCCGGGGCTTGAGGTTCTACCTGCCCCTATACCTCCTCCCCCTCTTCTCCCTCCTCTTCAACGGCTTCATCCTGGGCGGTTTCCTGGGCCTCTACCTCTCGGACCTGGGCCAGTACGCGGCCAGGCTGTACCCCCACGCCATCCTGGAGATACCTGCCATAGTCCTCTCGGGCTCCATAGGCCTGACCCTGGCCGAGGGGTCCATCGGGTCCCTGGAAGGCCCCGGCCTCCGGAATGCCCTGGATAGGGGGGCCAGGAGTGCCCTCCCCATGTACGTCCTAGCCTCCCTCCTGCTCGTAGCCGCAGGGTTCATGGAGGCTTAGTCACCGGACTTTGCCCCCGCTTTCCACTTCCCTGTCCAGGGTCACCAAGGCCTTCTCCTGGATGCTCAGGAGGAGACCTTCGCTCTTCCTGCCGCCTACCTCCAGCTCCAGGTTCTCCAGGAGGACGACAGGCTTACCCACCAACTCCTCCGGCGCATAGGCCTCCCCCAAGGGGGCCATGACCTTTTTTATCTTCCCTCCCACCTCCACCTCCAGCCCCAGATACCTCCCATCCCGCTCCGCCTTCACCACCCTCCCAGCCCTAAGCTCGAGCCTGGAGAACTCCTTGGGGTCTACCTCCTGGAGGAACATCTCCTCGTACCTGGTGACCCTGCCGGTGGCCTTCTTCAGCCTCTCGACCGCTTCATCGTCCAGCTTCGGGAAGAGGGGCTTCGGCTCTTTCAGCCTCTGCCCCCCCTTGACCCTCCCCATCCCCACATCCCCCAGGTCCTCCATGGCAACCCCCAGCTGCTCGCAGACCCTGGTGGCAGAGGCTGGTAGGTAGGGGGCCATGAGGATCGCCAGATCGTAGCAGAGGTTGGCGCAGACATGGAGGGTCGCCGCTGCCCCTTCCCTATCCGTCTTTATCGCCTTCCAAGGCTCTCTCCCCTGGAAATACCTGTTGCCGGTGTCGGAGAGCTCCAGGACCTTCCTGAGGCCATCCCTGAGCCTGACATCCCAGAGAAGGGTCTTGTACTCCTCGGCGCACCTCTTCCCGGCTGAGAGGATTGCCCGGTCCTCTTCCACGAGGGTGGCATTGGGGACGATGCCATCGAAGATCTTCTGGATGAAACTCAGGGTCCTGTAGATGAAGTTGCCGAGGTTCGCCACCAGCTCGTTATTCACCCTCTCCTGGAACTCCTTCCACTTCCATTCGGTATCGTTGGCCTCTGGGATGAGCATCGACAGGTAGAAGCGCCAGACCTCGGGGCTGATGCCGGCCCTCGGCAGGTTCTCACAGAATACCCCCCAGCCCCGGGACTTGGAGATCTTGCCCCCCTCGTAATTGAGGTACTGGAGGCCCACGACGCGGTAGGGGAGTTCATAGCTCCCGTTGGCCAGGAGCATCCCGGGCCAGAAGATGGTGTGGAAAGGTATGTTGTCCTTCCCGATGAAGTGGAAGATCTTGGCCCCCCCGTGCCAGTACTCCCTCCACGCCTCGCCCCTGCCGGCCTTCTGGGCCCACTCCTTGGTGGAGGAGATATAACCTATGGGGGCGTCGAACCAGACATAGAAGACCGTCCCCTCGTAACCGGGAAGAGGGACTTTAATCCCCCACTTTATATCCCTGGTTATGCACCTGGGCTTGAGGCCCTCGGTGATCCAGCCCAGGGCCAGGGCTGTCACCTGGGGGGACCAGACGCCCTTCTTGCCTTTTATCCACTCCTCAAGAGGGCCGGAGAGCTTGTCCAGGTTGAGGAAGAGGTGCCTCTTATCCCGCATCTCGGGCCTCGAGCCGCAGATGGCGCACCTGGGCTCCTTCAGCTCCTCGGGGTCCAGGAGGGTGGAGCAGCGCTCGCACTGGTCCCCCCGCGCCCCGTCGTAGCCGCAGCGGGGGCAGATCCCTTCCACATAGCGGTCCGGTAGCGCCCGGGTGCACCGGGTACAGAAGGGGAGCCTAATGGTCCCCTCGCTCACGAAGCCCCTCTCGTGGATCCTCAGGAAGAACTCCTGCGTCGTGGCGTGGTGCCCCTCCAGAGAGGTGCGCGAGAAGTTGTCGTAGGAGATCTCAAGCCAGTCGTAGATACCTTTATGGACCTCGTAGTAACGGTCGCAGAGCTCCTTGGGCTCCACGCCGAGCCTCTGGGCCGCGACCTCGATGGGCGTCCCGTGCTCGTCAGAGCCGCCGACGAAGAGGGTCTCGTGCCCGGCCAACCTGCAGAACCTGGCGAAGATGTCTGCCGGGAGGTGGGAGCCGACGATATTCCCTATGTGGGGGACGTTGTTCACGTAGGGCAGGGCGCAGGTGACGAGGACCCTCTCCCCTTTGGGGGCCATGGAGAGAGTAAGGGCCCAAAAAGTATATATATCCAGCCATTAGGTCTCGCATCGATGATGGAGAAGATCAGGGGAGCCCCCCTCTACGCCCTCATCGGCATCCTCTTCATAGTCTTGGGAGCCGCCATCAGCGGGTTCGTGGCCCACAGGAATGGGGGGGAGAGCCAGGTCTACAGCGCAAAAGAGCTCCAGAGCACCAACCTCGAAAGCCTCCAGGGCTACCATACCCAGGTTAACATGGACAGTAAAGGACGGGTGATACCGGACGAACTGAACGCCGAGTACGACATGGCGAACCTGCCGGACGTCTGGCTGGCTTACATGGAGGCTGTGAACAACGGTCGCATGGACTACGCGGTCGATAGGCTCCTCTCCAGCAGATTCAAGGAGAAATACGGGGAGAACTTAGCGGAGATGAGGCGGTTCAACACTACCCATAAGATCCTGAACTACAAGATCGTCAACACCACCTTCGACGGCGATAGGGCGAACCTTGCCTACGCTGTTGAATACCGCGACTTACTGGGCTTCAAGCACAGGGCCCAGGGGTACCAGGACTTTGTCAAGGAGGCCGGGG
>JACQPM010000119.1 GCA_016207475.1 Methanobacteriota archaeon
CCCTTGACCTTTGCAAGGGTCCCTGGGTTCAGCCCCACGGTCAGGGCCCCCATGTCATACCTGAGGTTGACCTCGCTCCCGGATAGTATCCTCAGGAGCCCGCCCCTCTCCATCCGCCCCTTGGAGGTGGGGAAGCGCCGGACGGCGGTGACCACGGACTGGAGCTTCACCTCCCCCCCGTACTCCCTCCGCACCGCCGGCAGGATCTCCCTGGCCAGGGCCCTCGTGTTTATGATCCCATTCCCCATATACTCCCCGAGCTGCGGGTACTCGGCCAGGACCCGCCTCACCAGCTCCGAGATCTTGGTACCGTCATCCCGCCCTCGTTTCCGCATAAAAATCTCAAACCTCGCTATTTTGAGTCAAACGCGAGATAAATTTTAAGTCCTAGGAATATATCTATTTCGGTAGGATGTACGCCACTCTCGTCTTGAAGGACGGCACCGTCCTGGAAGGCGAAGGCTTCGGGGCCGAGGGGGAGGTCTTCGGGGAGGTGGTCTTCAACACCAGCATGTGCGGCTACCAGGAGGCCCTCACCGATCCCAGCTACAAGGGGCAGATCCTGCTCCTCACCTATCCCTTGGTGGGAAACTACGGCGTGAACAGGGAGGACTTCGAGTCCGACGGGATAAAGGTGGAGGGGTTTGCCGTCAGGGAGCGCTGCTCCGTCCCCAGCCACAGGGACGCGGAGAGGAATCTCGACGCCTTCCTGAGGGAGAGCAAGACCCCCGGGATAGCAGGGATCGATACCAGGGCCCTGACCATAAAGATAAGGGAGTACGGGACTATGAAGGGGGCCCTGAGGACCTCCGTCAGCCCTATCGATGGACCTGAGCTCCTGGAGAGGGCGAGGGAGGCCAGGGAGATCGGGGAGCTGGACCTGGTATCCCAGGTCACCTGCCGGGAGCCGAGGCGCTACGGCGAGGGGCGGAAGCACGTGGTCCTCGTAGACTGCGGGATGAAGTACAGCATCCTCCGCAACCTCCTGAAGAGGGGGGTGGCGGTGACCGTCGTGCCCGCCGCCATGCCGGCCAAGGATATACTGGGGCTGGAGCCTGACGGGATCGTGGTCTCCAACGGCCCGGGAGACCCTGTGCGCGCGCCCTACGCCATAGAGGCCCTGCGGGACCTGATTGAGGAGAGGCCCATATTCGGGATCTGCCTGGGCCACCAGCTCCTGGCCCTGGCCGCTGGCGGGCGGACCTACAAGCTGAAGTTCGGCCACCGGGGAGTCAACCAGCCCGTCAAGGACCTCCGTCAAGGCAGGGTATTCATCACCTCCCAGAACCACGGCTACGCGGTGGACGCCTCCTCCATGGAGGGGACGGGCTTCGAGGTCGCCAGGATCAACCTGAACGACAGGACGGTAGAAGGGCTTCGCCATCGAAAGCTGCCGGTCTTCTCCATCCAGTACCACGCGGAGGCCCACCCTGGGCCTTTGGAGAACGAGTACCTCTTCGACGAGTTCCTGGCGGAAGTGGAGAGGCAGAAGTAATGCCCAAGCGGACCGACATAAGGAAGATCATGGTCATTGGCTCTGGGCCCATCATCATAGGCCAGGCGGCTGAGTTCGATTATTCTGGCTCCCAGGCCTGCAAGTCCCTGATGGAGGAGGGCTACCAAGTGGTCCTGGTGAACTCCAATCCGGCCACGATACAGACGGACAGGGAGATAGCCGATATCATCTACATAGAGCCCCTGACGCCCGAGATCGTGGCCAGGATCATAGAGAAGGAGAGGCCTGACGGTCTTCTCCCCACCATGGGGGGGCAGACGGGCCTAAACCTGGCCGCCAAGCTGGCTGAGATGGGGGCCCTGGATAAGTACAATGTCCGGGTCTTAGGGACCTCCGTCGAGGCGATAAGGATGGCCGAGGACCGGGCCCTCTTCGCCCAGCTGATGCGGGAGATCGGGGAGCCGGTCCCCCCCAGCGCAGCAGTGAAGAGCCTCGAAGAGGCCAAGAGAGAGGCCAGGAAGATAGGATACCCGGTAATCATCCGCCCCGCCTACACCCTGGGAGGGACCGGGGGCGGCATGGCCGGAGACGAGGAGGAGCTCCTGAAGGTGGCCAGGAGAGGCCTTGAAGCCTCCATGGTCCACCAGGTCCTCGTAGAGCGATCGCTCCTGGGCTGGTACGAGTTCGAGTACGAGGTGATGTGCGACAGGGCCGGCAACTGCATCATCGTCTGCAACATGGAGAACGTGGACCCCATGGGCATCCACACCGGTGAGTCCATCGTGGTGGCACCTGCCCAGACCCTCTCGGATGTGGACCACCAGAAGCTGAGGTCCGCGGCCTTCAGGATCATCAGGGCCCTCCGGATAGAGGGGGGGTGCAACGTCCAGTTCGCCGTGAACCCGAAGACCTGGGAGTACCACGTCATCGAGGTGAACCCGAGGGTATCCCGGTCCTCGGCCCTGGCCTCCAAAGCCACGGGCTACCCAATAGCCAAGATCGCCGCCAAGATCGCCGTGGGCATGACCCTGGACGAGATCCCCAACGACGTGACGAAGGAGACCCCCGCGTCCTTCGAGCCGGCCCTGGACTACATCGTCACGAAGATACCCCGGTGGCCCTTCGACAAGTTCCGGACCGCGGAGAAGCACATCGGCACCCAGATGAAGTCCACGGGCGAGGTCATGGCGATCGGGCGGACCTTCGAGGAGTCCCTCCAGAAGGCGATCCGATCCCTCGATATAAAGCGCTCCGGCCTCTGCGCCGACGGGAGGAAGGAGGAGAAGAACCTCCAGGTGATAAAGGAGAACCTCCAGAACCCCACGGACAAGCGGATCTTCCACATAGCCAACGGCCTCAAGGCAGGGATGACGGTCGAGGAGATAAACGCCCTCACCGGCATCTCTCCCTTCTTCCTCCACAAGATGGCGGCGATCCTGGAGATGGAGAGGGGACTCCAGGGAAAGAAGCTCCCCGACCTGGATTGGAGGACCCTCAGGGAGGCCAAGAGGTTCGGCTTCTCGGACAGCCAGCTGGCGAACCTCCTGGGCGCCGGGGAGAAAGAGGTGAGGGAGCGCAGGAAGGCCTCGGGGCCCGTCTACAAGATGGTGGACACCTGCGCCGCCGAGTTCGAGGCCAAGACCCCCTACTACTACTCCACCTACGAGGAGGTGGACGAGGTGGGCGTGAGCAAGGGGAGGAAGGTCCTCATCCTGGGTGGCGGGCCGATACGCATAGCCCAGGGGATAGAGTTCGACTACTGCTGCGTCCACGGCGTCCTGGCCCTGCGGGAGGCCGGGGTCGAGGCCATAATCATAAACAACAACCCCGAGACCGTCTCCACTGACTATGACACGGCCGACAAGCTCTACTTCGAGCCCCTCGCCCTGGAGGACGTATTGAACGTCATAGAGAAGGAGAAGCCGGAAGGCGTCATCGTCCAGTTCGGGGGCCAGACCTCCCTCAACCTCGCCGTCCCCCTGGCAAGGGAGGGCGTCCGCATCCTGGGGACCGCTCCCGAGGATATAGACCGGGCCGAGGACAGGGAGAAGTTCACCAGGATCCTCAACAAACTGGAGATACCCCAGGCGGAGTATGGGACCGGCTACTCCTTCGCCGAGGCCAAGGAGATCGCAGGGCGGATAGGCTATCCCGTCCTGGTACGCCCCTCCTACGTCCTGGGGGGCCGTGCCATGGCCATCGTCTACGACGAGGCCCATCTGGCGGAGTACATGGAGGAGGCCATAGAGGTCTCCGAGGACCACCCCATCCTGGTGGACAAGTTCCTGCAGGAGGCCATCGAAATAGACGTGGACGCGGTATCGGACGGGCGGGACGTCTTCATAGGCGGGATCATGGAGCACATAGAGCACGCCGGCATCCACTCCGGGGACTCGGCCTGCGTCCTCCCGCCCCAGACCCTGTCCCGCGGCGTTGTCAGGAAGCTCAAGGAGTACACCATAAGGCTCGCCAGGGAGCTCAGGGTTGTGGGCCTCCTCAACATCCAGTACGCCGTCAAGGGGAAGAAGGTCTATATCATCGAGGCCAACCCCAGGGCCTCCAGGACCGTGCCCTACGTCTCCAAGGCCATTGGCGTTCCTCTGGCGAAGATAGCCACGAGGGTGATGCTGGGGGCGAAGCTCCGGGACCTGGGATACGTGGGGGAGCGGAAGGTGAGGCACGTGGCTGTGAAGGAGGCTGTCTTCCCCTTCGTCAAGCTCCCGGGGGTGGACCCGGTCCTGGGCCCGGAGATGAAGTCCACGGGCGAGGTGATGGGCGTGGACTTCGACTTCGGGAGGGCCTACTACAAGGCGGAGCTGGCTGCCGGGAACAAGCTGCCCACGGAGGGGAGGGTCTTCATCAGCGTCCAGAAGGCGGACATGGAGAAGATCGCCCCCATAGCCATGAGGCTGCGGGAGATGGGCTTCAAGATCCTGGCGACGAGCGGGACCCATAAGGGTCTGGAGGAACATGGCATCGAAGCCATGCTGGTGAAGAAGGTGAGCGAAGGCACCCCCAATATTTTGGACATGATGGTGGAGCGTGGGACCGACCTCATCATAAACACGCCTACGGCCGGTAAGGTCCCCTACACCGACGGCTTCTATATCAGGAGGTATGCCGTGGACCTGAACATTCCATATATAACCACCATCACGGGCGCCGAAGCGGCGGTCAGGGCCATAGAAAGTATAAAGGCGGGGGAGATAAGTATAAGGTCTATGGACGAGTACCACAAGGGGCATGTCCACGAGCTGAGGCTGGAGGACTTCGAGCCCCCGGCCAGGAGATGAGATGAAGGCGGTCCTTGCCTACTCTGGCGGCTTAGATACGTCGGTCTGCGTCAGGCTCCTCCAGGAGAAGTACAGCTGTGAGGTGGTCACGGTAACGGTGGATGTAGGCATCTCCCCGGAGGAGCTGAAGGAGGCCGAGGAGAAGGCCCAGAGGCTGGGCGCCGAGCACTTCACCGTGGACGCGCGGGAGGAGTTCGCCAGGGAGTACATCTTCAGGGCCATAAAGGCCAACGCCCTATATGAAGGGTATCCGCTCTCCACATCCCTAGCTAGACCTCTCATAGCCCTGAAGGTGGTGGAGGTGGCCCGGAAGGTGGGCGCCAATGCACTGGCCCACGGGGCCACTGGCAAAGGGAATGATCAATTCAGGTTCGAGGCCGTCTTCAGGTCCAGGGCCCCGGACCTGAGGATCATAGCCCCGGTCCGGGAGCTCAATCTGACGAGGAAAGAGTCCATAGCCTATGCCAAGGAGAAGGGCGTCCCTGTGCCCGTCAACCTGGATAAGCCTTTCTCTGTGGACGAGAACCTCTGGGGGAGGTCGATAGAAGGCGGTATCCTCGAAGATCCCGACACGGTGCCTCCGGAGGAGATCTTCCAGTGGACAAAGCTAAGGGCGGAAAAACCACAGGTGGTGGAGGTGGCCTTCGAGGGTGGGGTACCAGTCGCCATAGATGGCAAGGCCATGGGGCCGGTGGATCTGATAACCAAAATGAACGAGGTGGCCGGGCGGCACGGGGTGGGG
Source organism: Methanobacteriota archaeon (assembly GCA_016207475.1). Classification (GTDB taxonomy): domain Archaea; phylum Hydrothermarchaeota; class Hydrothermarchaeia; order Hydrothermarchaeales; family JACQPM01; genus JACQPM01. The sequence continues at coordinate 5,492 of JACQPM010000119.1, forward strand.
CGGGTCGATATCGTGGAGGACCGGATCCTGGGCCTCAAGGCCAGGGAAAACTACGAGTGCCCTGGCGCTATCGCGCTCCTGACCGCCCATCGGCAGCTGGAGCAGCTGGTCCTGACACGGAGGGAACTGAGGTTCAAGGAATCTGTGGATTCCGCCTGGGGAGAGCTCATATACCAAGGGTTGTGGACCGAGCCACTGCGGGATGATTTAGACGCCTTCATCGACAACACCCAGGCCAGGGCCACCGGCACCGTCAGGCTGAGGCTCCACAACGGGTCCTGCCACACCATAGCCCGCTCTTCCCCCTACGCCCTCTACTCCAAGGAGCTCGTCTCCTTCGACGAGAAGGGCCTGGACCAGCGGGAGGTAGAGGGGATGCTCAAGTACCACGCCCTGCAGGCTGAGATGTACGAGAGGGTGAAGAAGAAGGCTCGATGATCAGTCAAATACTTTGTACCTTCTAATGCCTTCCGACCACAAACTCATCGTGCAGCGCCTTGGCCTCCGCCAGACCCTCCCCGGAAACCCACATTTTATATATCCCACCCCCTTAAGTAATACCGGAGGTAATGGCCAATGTTCTACATAAATGGGTTGGAGTACTTGGGCAGGGACGTGAAGATCAAGGGTAAGGCCATGAAGGGCGTCGAGGCCAAGAGGTTCGTCACCCTGAAGAAGACGGACAGGAAGCCCAGCGCGGACGAGGTGAAGAAGCTGGCCCAGGAGTACAGGTCCAAGGGCAACGCGAAGCTCGCAAAGGTCTGGGTCATGCAGATGAATGGGAACAAGTGGAAGAAGGTCATCGACACGATAAACATCAAGAAGTAGCCTGCCACACCTTCTCCTTAAACTGCCTGATGAGGGGCCTGGGGAGCGCTCTCTAGCCTCAGCCAGACTGGCCCCGATCGCAAATCCGTCTATCCGATACTAGGAGCTATGCGGGAGAGCCCTCTACCTCCCCATCACCATCCGGATATCCTCGGCCTTCACCGTCTTCCTCTTGGCGTGCTTGGCGTACTTTCCGGCCTCAGCGGCTATCTCGGCCCCTCTCTTCCCCAACACCTTGGCAAGCTCCTCTCTGGCATCCAGCCCGACTCTCAGCCCCGAAGCTTTCCTTATAATCCGATCCATTGCGGTTAGCGGCAGTTCTCCCATAAAATCACCTCGATAAAGCTGTTTAAATACGGATATATAAATATTTGTGAAAAGGCCAGTACTGCGAGAGAAAAGATATAATTTACCATTAAATACGTGCTCAAATCCCGATAGAGTTGACTGTCACTTCCCCATCACAAACTCGTCGTGCAGCGCCTTTGCTACCGTCTTGGCGTCCTTCCGGCCCACCACGAAGGAGATGTTCACCTCGCTGGAGCCCTGGGCTATCATCAGGACGTTCACGTCGGCCTCGGCCACGGCTGTGAAGACCCGGGCCGCCACGCCCTTCGTCCCTTGCATCCCAGCCCCCACGATGGCCACCGCCGCCACCTCGGGGTTGTACTGGACCTCCCTGACGACGTTCTTGGTCACGAACTCCCTCTTGATGGTCTCGACGGCCCGTTCAAGGTCGCTCCTCGCTATCACGAGGGAGATGTTGACCTCGCTGGAGCCCTGGGAGATCATCAGGATATTCACCTTGGCCTCCGCCAGTGCCCCGAAGACCTTGGCGGCCACTCCGGGTACGCCTATCATCCCCACGCCCGAGATGGTGAGGAGGACCAGGTTCTCCATGACGGTGATGGCCTTGACCGTCTCCCTGATCTTGTCCTGCTTCCTCACGATGAGAGTGCCGGGATTGGCCGGGTTGAAGGTGTTCCTCACCCTCACCGGGATCCCCTTCTCCATGGCCGGCTCTATGGTCTTGGGGTGGAGCACTTTGGCCCCGAAGTAGGCCAGCTCCATGGCCTCGATGTAGGAGATCTCCTTTATGATCCTGGCCTCCTTCACCAGCTTGGGGTCCGTGGTCATCATCCCGTCCACGTCGGTCCATATCCAGATCTCCTCAGCCTCCAAGGCCGCCCCCAGGATGGCCGCCGTGTAGTCGGAGCCGCCTCTGCTGAGGGTGGTTATCCTCCCCTCCCCGTCCCCGGCGACGAAGCCCGTGACCACCGGGATGCCGTTCCTCATCTCTGGCGTGAGGACCTTCTTGATCCTCTTGTTGGCGATCTTCCAGAGGGGCTGGGCCTTCCCGAAGTTGGAGTCCGTCACTATCCCGGCCTCGAGGCCAGTGAACCAGCGCGATCTTATCCCCAGGCTGTTCAGGGCCCCGGAGACGATGGGCGCTGACAGGCGCTCGCCGAAGGACATTATATAATCGAGGGAGCGGGGGGTCAGCTCCCCCACGTAGGAGACCCCCACCAGGACCTTCTCCAGCTCCATGCAGAGGCGCTCCACTTCCACGATCCCCAGCTCCCTGTGGTCCTGGGAGACGGCCTCCTCAATGGTGGCCAGGTGCTTCTCCCTTATATCGCCAACGAACCCCCTGATCTCCTCCTCGGCGATGCCCTTGACCACGGTGTTGGCCATCTCCACCAGGCCATTGGTAACCCCTGCCATGGCGGAAGTAACCACGACGGTCTCTGGGGCCCTGTTCCGGCGGACTATCTCCGCGACCCCACGGATCCTCTTCCCGGTCCCGATGGAGGTACCGCCGAACTTCATCACCAGTCGATCTATCTCGGGCATAAACGGCCTTTAAGAATCGGGGGGCTGATATTTATTTTTATTGGAGCTTGAAGATCCTCTTCCAGAAGCCCGTGGCAGACTTAGCTTCCGCTCTCTTCCTCGGCTCCCGGACCATCTCCACGCTCGCCCCGCCGTGCCTGGACTTCTTGGTGCGGACATCCACGAAGATGGGCTGGACCACCACGTCCCCCACGACCAGGGCCACGCCGGGCTGGAGCTGCTTGATCTCCTCCTCCAGCTCCTCCGTGAAGCCCTCGATGGACTGGCTTATGGCCCGGAGGTCGTTTGGGTTCGTCACCTTCAGTATGATCTGGGTGTTGCACTGGCTCAGGACGGACTTATCTACCCGGGCCGGCCGCTGGCTGACGACGCAGAGCCCCATCCCGAACTTCCGCCCCTCACTGGCTATCGCCCTTATCACCCTGGAGGAGGCGGTCGTGCCGAAGGAGCGCTCCGGGGCGAAGTTGTGGGCCTCCTCTATGAGGAAAAGAAGGGGCGGTACCCTCCCTTTCTTCCTCCCCTCGAAGATCTCGTTCGCCAGCCTGGCCACCACCAGCTCCTGGACGTCGGGCTGTACCCCCCTGAGGTTGACCACCGCCACCATGTCCTTCCGGACCATGTCGGAGGCGCGGACTGGGGGGCCCTCGAAGATCTTCGACTCGCGGACCATCTCCAGGCCCGTTATCAGGTTCCACTTGGCCTTGTTCTCGTTCTCCTGGATCACCTTTATGATGTCCTCCAGGGTGTACTTCCCGTAGCCCCTCACCACCTTGAGGGTCTCGAAGAGGATCCCCTTCTGGGTGTCGGTGAGCTTCGTCGGGAGCATCTCCAGGAAATCCGCCACCCCCATCTGGGTTATGTCCAGGGCCAGCTTCCTGTCCGCCTGCGGGTTGAGTCCCTGGTGGGGCGTGAACTCCACCACGTTGGGGTAGCCCGTGGGCGCCACGCCGTAGCGCCCCATCGCCTCCACCTCCTTCGGGTTGGTGTTGGAGCTCTTCAGGGCGCTGTACTCCCCGTGGGGATCTATGACCACCACAGGCACCCGCTTCTCGATCAGCTCCTCCACCAGGACCCCCACGGTGTAGCTCTTCCCGGCCCCCGTCTTGGCCAGGACGCATACGTGCTTCTGGATGAGCTTGTTGACGTCCAGGTAGACGGGCACCGACTCCTCGTGCCCCTCCAGGAGGCCCAGGTAGATGCCGGTCTTGGCCCCCAGGTTGAGCGATCTCCGGATGATGGCCCCGTCGGCCTCGTAGACCTTCTCGCCGGGCTTGAAGGGGATCTTGGGGTTCCTCAGGGTCTCGTCGGGCCCCACGTACCCTATAACCTTGGCGCTGGCTATCGTCCGGTCGCTCATCTCGTTGGGCTTGTAG